>JALYZZ010000570.1 GCA_030948675.1 Bacteroidota bacterium
GTATAAGATGCTGTGAAACAAGCGATAAAAATGGGCGGCTTATTTTTTGCTTATTATATATTAGGGATTTATCTACAGTATAAAAAGAAAAAATGCCTAAACTGCATATATACAAAAATGAAAAAGAAACCTGCTATGCTTTTGCCGGCTGGTTGGCAGACTTAGCAAAAGAGACATTAGAAAAGCAGGAAAGGTTTACAATTGCTTTGTCTGGGGTCGATACCCCTAAGCTTATTTATAAAATACTGGCAACAGAGTACGAAACAAAAATTGACTGGTCAAGGATACATTTGTTTTTGGGGGATGAAAGACTCGTTTCATTTCCTGATGACAGAAACAGTGCTTCCGCCACTTTAAAAACGTTGACCGATTTTGTTCCACTTCCGCCAAGCCAAATTCATTTTATAAAAACCGACATCCCGCCAGGTCAGGCTGCTCAGCAGTATGAGGCATTGTTACGCAATTACTTTGGCGAGAAAACAACTTCTTTTGATCTTGTAATTCTTGGCATTGGCGAGCTGGGAAATTTACTCTCATTGTCTTCTTACCAAGAAGAAGCAAATCAGCAGAATGCATGGGTTATTCCGGTGTTAGATAAGCAGGAAGATGTGTTTAAAGTTACTTTAACGATTGCAGCAATTAATGCTTCGTCCGTAAAGGCTTTTCTGGTAACGGGCAAAAAGAAGGAAGATGTAGTGCAACAAGTGCTGAAGGGTAAATATGAACCGGAAAAATATCCTGCTCAACTAATTGTAACGGCTAACAGGTCTGTTCATTGGTTTTTAGATGAGGAAGCTGCGGGCAAATTGATCAGGCCGATTTCCTGATAGATTTTAACCAGTCTTTAATTCCCTTATAAATTTTCTTAGCCACTTCTTTTTGAAACCTCGAATCCAGAATTTTCTTTTCATCATCAACATTGCTTAAAAAGCCTATTTCAACCAGCGCTCCCGGAAAATCGGTAGGGGCATTTAAGGTAAAGTTGAAATTGCCCACATTTCCAAACTCACTTAAATCAAGCTGTAACATCCTTGACAAAATACTATTGGTAAAAGACCTGTAACCTATATGTTTATAATATGTACTTACCCCTTTTACCTTTTCATTCGACGAAGAATTTAAGTGCAGACTTACCATCAGATCAGGCATCGTATTTTGCAACATGACTACTCTGTCAACATTATTAAAGCTTGTGTCACTGGTTCGGGTCATTATCACCTTTGCTCCTTTGCGTTTCAGGTATTTCTCAAGTTCATTTGCAAACCTGATTGTATAGTTCTTTTCTAATACTTTGCTTGTTACTCCGTCTGCACCATTGTTACTGCCGCCGTGTCCTGCATCAATGGCAATCAGCATTTGATTTACTTTCAGTGCAACGGGCTGTCTGCGCACCCTTACCGATAGTATATTCTTTTTATAATTGATTGAGTAGCCCCAATGCTGATTGTGACTTAGTTCTATTACAACCCTTACCACATCATCTTCGTGCTGGGTTAAGGTTACGTTTTTTATTTCTTTGGCGCTGCGAAGTACAGTAATCCAGTTTGTATTGCTTTGTACACCGTATACATCAATAAATATTTTTGCAGGGTCTACTTCCATCCAGCTTTTGTATGGCAGCTTTTCATCCAGATTAATATTTACATAGTCGTAAACATCATCACCCTTAACACTAACAGAGTTGGTAAGATAAAAGGGCTTTGTTTTGAAATTGACGTCTGCCCGTAAATCTGCTTTATTTATCCATGCTGTGTGCTGTTTTGATAGAGTAGCAAGGTAATTGTCTTTAACACTGTCTGTTATCTGTAGTAATATTCCTGTGTCAATATATCCTGCTTTGGCACTTCCCAGCCTGTCTTCGCCCAAGCCGTTTGCAAGCATCGTAAGCTTACCTGATGATCTTGCATACCACTTTTCACCCGGTATCGTTTGACCTGCTGCTAATACAGAGCTTAATAAAAATGGAATTGCTAATACTTTCATTATTATAATAAAAACGTAGATCTTTTATAGGGAGTCTAAATATTGAGATTAATAAAGATAAATAAAACAATTGTTGCAGCAGGTACGAAACAACTTACAGTAGCTATTGACTACTTTGGAATAGTAAAATAAAAAATGCTGTCATATCCAGGCTTGCTTTCAAC
>JALYZZ010000613.1 GCA_030948675.1 Bacteroidota bacterium
GGATTTGACTGGGGTTTTACGAAAAATGACAATCTCTCGGGCTCTTTATCTCACCATCATTTCACCAACAATGATAACGGGGGTACTTACCAGGAAACTATTCTAAGAGATAATTTTAATAATAAGGTTTCAGATACCAGCACCCTTCGCAATGCTGAAAATAATTTTAACAACAACTCTATAGACTGGAGCCTTAACTACAAGAGAAGTTTTAAAAATGAAAAGCAGGAGTTGTCAGTCTCCTACAATACCAGTTACAGTACAAACACCTCTTATTATTTTCAAACTCAAAGTTATCTTGCCCCATCTTCCATCTTCGGGGGATCAAACAGTAACAATCCGGGGAAAAACACACAGTCTGAATTTACAATAGATTATACCCAGCCGATCGGCGAGAAGTTTACCCTGGAAACAGGGGTAAAAAATGAACGAATGAATATAAACAGCGCCGCCGATGTTTATTCATTTAACAGAAATTCAAAAAACTTTTTGATTAATCCTAACCAGTCGTACGCTATAATGTACAAGAGAAGTGTGTATGCTTATTATCTTCAATCAAGTTTTTCTTTGGGTAAAGCACTCAACGTAAGGCTAGGCGGCCGGTATGAATACACGGTGTCAAATGCAGACTATTCTACTGCCCATAATGTGACGGTTCCTGCATATTCCAGGTTTGCACCTTCATTTATTCTTTCTCATAATTTTCCAAATAATCAGACCATTAAGCTTAGCTATACATACCGCATTGAGCGGCCTGAGTACAGAGAATTAAATCCTTTTGTGAATCTAAGCGACCCACATAATATTTCTACGGGTAATCCTTTGCTGAGACCCGAGGTGGGAAATAACTTTGAGTTAGGATACAACCGGTCATTTAATAAAGGCTCTAATATTTATGTGTCATTTATCTACCGCAAGAATTCTGACAATATCACCAACTACACTACTTACTACTCCAGCTATAGAGTGGGTGATTCTACACTGGCCGACGTCTCAGTTTCCACCAGACAAAACATTAATTCGGAGGACAGGATAGGTGGAAATTTGTCAGGATCAGTCGTACTGAACGATAAATTTACGCTACGTTCTAATGTATTTTTATTTGATCAAAGGGTTTCAGACAATGCAAATGGTGGAATTGTGAGAAGTTCTTTTGGCTACCGCTTTAATCTTAATGGAAGCTATTTGGTGAATAAGGATTTGGCTTTCGAGTTCTTTGGAAACTTTCGCTCTAAAGAAACCACCATCCAGGGCTCTCAAACTTCTGCTATTACCTACAATATGGCAATGAGGAAATATTTTTTGAACAAGAAGCTTAGCTTGGGATTAACTGCAACCAATCCCTTTAATAAATATGTAACGCAAACCCGCGAAACTTTTGGTTCAAATTTTTACCAGGTTAGCACCCGACAAATTCCTTTTCGCTCGTTTGGTATAAATTTAATGTACAAGTTTGGGAAGCTGGAGTTTAAAAAGAGTAAGGAAGATGACTCGAGCAATAATCCGAGCACACCTTTTTAGTGCTTTAAACAATTGACTTTCTATTATGTCATACAATCACGTTTTTAATACAATATCATCCTGTTTTGCTTAATTTCAGAATTTCAAAATTTTATTAAAATATCACTAATGACCAGATCACTTATTGCTTTTGCGCTTGGCGTTTGCACATTCGCTTCTCCTGCATTTTCTCAAAACACCCTAAAAGTCTCTAAAACTTTTCACATTGCCAGCGATGGAGGATGGGATTACCTGGCTGTAAATGGAGAAAAATTGTATGTATCTCACGGCACGCAGGTAAATATTTTAAACAAAAACAATGGGGATAGTATAGGGGTCATCGAAAATACTACTGGAGTACATGGAATTGCTTTTGTGCCATCGTTTAACAAAGGATACACCAGCAATGGCCGGTTAAACAATGTGACAGTATTTGATTTAAAAACAAATAAAATACTGGGACAAATAGCAACTGGCCAAAATCCTGATGCAATCATGTACGATAACTTTTCAAAAACAATTATTACCTGCAATGGAAGAAGCAATGATCTTACTTTCATCGACCCTGTAAAAGGAGAAGTAACACATACGGTTGCGGTAGGAGGAAAGCCTGAAACGGCGGTTTCAGATGAGGCCGGAAAAGTCTTCGTAAACATCGAAGACAAAAATGAAATTGTAGAAATAGACACCAAGACGTTTAAAGTAGAAAACCGTTGGTCAATTGCACCTGCTGAAGGCCCTACCGGGTTGGCTATTGATACTAAAACCCATAGATTATTTGTCGGTTGCGAAAAACTATTGGCAGTAGTCGATGCCACCACAGGAAAGCTGGTTGCGAAAGTGCCAATTGGAGATGGCTGCGACGGTGTTGCATTTGATCCGGAGACTAAAAATGTGTATACCAGCAACGGCGAGGGCACAATGACTGTTGTTCATGAAAATGGCGCGAATGCTTTTAAAGTTACGGAAACGGTAAAAACAAAACCACGCGCAAGAACAATTGCAATAGACGAAACGACCCACAAATTATATCTGCCTACTGCCGACTTTGAGCCACTTTCGGCTACAGCGGTAAAGAACGAAAGGCCAAAAATGGTTCCGGGAACATTCCAGGTGTTAGTGATAGATAAATAAACTGCTGGAATGATTTTTTAAAATGAAGGCACGATAGCAAGAGCGATAAAAGAAGCGGTTTTAAATTAGCCTTTAAAGGGTGCCACCATACTTGTAACACTGTTACAGAACTCGTTGGAAAACTCAATACTTTACAAAAGCTACTCTTTTATTTATTTTCGCTTGCGGATAATATAGCTTCTAAATAGTCGATACAAACTGCAGCTTTAAAATGAAGAAACGAACGGAAAAGAAATTATTGAGTAAGGTTTTGCCGATATTGTTGTTTATTCCACTTGGTGCATTTTCACAGGAAAAAGATAGTTTAACAAGAAAGCTAGATAGCTTAAGTATCAAATCAATTAAGAATGGACAGGAAAATAACCTTGATCCTGCAGGGTACGAACATGCTAAGCTAGGGATTGGAACGTACTATACTTTACTGAAAGATGATTTTAAACAAGACGTCACCCTGCCTTTTCATACTAAGGGAAAAGATTGGCTCAAGGTGGCAGGATTTGCTCTGGCCACAGGAGCTGTCGCTTTAACCAACCGGTCTATAAATGAATTCGCAACGAATCTTCACAACAATAATCCGGCGGTTGCATCCGCAAGCAAGTATATCACCAGGTTTGGTGGGCCTTATGAGATTTACACCCTCGGTGGCTTTTTTGCATACGGGCTAATCTTCAATACGCAGAGAGAAAAGACCACGACAATGTTGGCTACCCAGGCATACATTATTGCAGGAGTTATAGGCGGCGTTGGAAAGTTTTTATTTGCTGAGCAACGTCCCTATTATACTGATCCAATCTCTGGCAGGCAAGGTCCTATTTTTCATGGTCCTTTTTATGCTTTTAAAAAAGGACCCGGTGGCCAAAAGTTGAGTCACAGCGATTATGCTTCGTTTCCGTCGGGACATACTACTGCGGCATTTGCGGCCGCCACTGTCTATGCCATGGAATACAAAGACAAGCCTTTAATCCCAATTCTTTCATACACCGCTGCAACCTTAATTGGTCTGAGCAGGATGACCGAAAATCAGCATTGGCCGATTGATGTTGTTGCAGGCGCGATGCTTGGTTATTTAAGTGGCAGGCAAGTGGTAAATAATTATCACAGGTACTCAAAACTGAAGCAATTAGGTAAAATTCCCAAGCCTGTTACTTTCAATCTTCAGTATGTTAATGGCCAGATTCTTCCCGGTATGGTTTATAACTTTTAGGTAAGGGTATATTTATTGTTGTAGCTACACAATACATTAAAACCTTCTCTTTACAAACATTGAAACGTGATGGAAAATGGAACTGTTGAGACCAAAGAAAAAGTAAAAGGAATTTCGCTGAGGGTTTTAGCAGTACTTGCGGTTACTGTAATTTTTCTTGGGATACTTTTTTTTCTGACGGACGAAATTGTGCTGGAAAATCAATCGAGCTTTGATCTTTCTGTTTTTCGCTTTCTAGATCGTTTCAGGTCACCAGGGTTAACATCGGTACTTATTTTTTTCACTTTTTTTGGCTCTATCAATTTTCTGCTGCCGGCATATGT
>JALYZZ010000663.1 GCA_030948675.1 Bacteroidota bacterium
GGCAAGCATTATGGAACCACGGAGTTTTCCGCTTTTTTGTCTAAATTCTTCAGACCCCAAATGATCCACATTCACAAGATCTGCCTGGAAAATACAAGTGTCTCTTGATACTCTTTCTACTTTTACGCCCAATTCCTGCAACAGTTCTATTTGCAGGTTTACATCTACAATATCAGGAATGTTAGTAATGATTACCTTCTCTGCAGTAAGCAAAACAGCAGATATAATTTGAAGGGCTTCATTTTTGGCTCCTTGCGGAACGATTTCACCCTTCAGCTTTTTGCCACCGGTAACCTCGAAACTACTCACTAAAAACGCTTTTTATTTCCTCCAAATTTGTTGATTCTGTTATCTCTGCCACCTCCGCCGTTATTAGGAGCATTGCGATTGTCGCGACTGCCGGTGCCACCATTTCTATTATCACGGCCTGCGTTTCCACCTTCGCGGCTGCTGCCACCACCATCTCTATTATTGCGTTGAAACTGTCCCGCGTTGTTGTTGCGTTTAAAACGATTATCTCCAAAACCACCACCACCGCGGTTGTTATCCCGTCCTTCGTTTGCCCTGTAATGTTTTACAAAAGGAGTGCTGTCAAACTCAAGCTGCCCGTTAGTAATCACGTTTAACTCAGCACGAATGCCATCGTCATGCACCAGTTCTTTGTGCCAGTTGCTGTACGCAAGTTTCATATAGTATGCTATGGAATTTGCAAAACCTGCACGTTTCTCAGGATTTTCTTCCTTCAAAGCTTTATCAATTACTATCTCAAGGTTTTTGCCTAAGTGGTTGTACCTCGGCTTGCGTTTAGGATAAGGAAGTGGGTCGGGTTTTAGCTTATATGTCTCTTTTGTAGGTATGGGGTAAGGGCAGTCAACATCAAGTTTAAAATCACTTACAAAAAACAAGTGGTCCCACAGCAAGTGCCTGAAGTCTTCCACGTTTTTCAGGTGCGGGTTCAGGGTTCCCATCAATTCAATCACCACCTGCGCTTGTTGCTGGCGCTTCTGCCTGTCTTCAATTGTCAGCACATACTCCACCATTCTTTGAATATGTCTTCCATATTCTTTCATCGTTAAATGGTTTCGTTGCGTATTGTATTCCATGTAAAAAAATTAATGAGCAAATGTAATAAAGCTTTTTGTAAGGTAACGAATATTGTGAGGCCAGCAACAGTGAACGTTAAAGCTGACATTTCATTGTAAAAAAGTCAAATTTTTAGTTACAGGCCCTGGTTCTTTTTTAATACATCGCTGCGTCGCAACACATTTGTGGGCAAACCACTGTCGATCTCTTTCGCCATCTGACTCTTAATCCTAACCGAATTTGTTTATTACTTATTTCGGCACCTAATTGCAGACTTGTTTTTTTCATTTGAAAATACCTAGATTTAACTCCTTCAATCAGTTATAAAAAATGACAAAAGCACTTTTCATTTCATTATTAGTAATCTTAATTGTTGGCTGCAAACTAAACAATACCAATCCTGGGAAAGCCGACAACAAAGAGTTTCAAACCATGCTTAATAATTACTATGACGACAGGTTAAAACTCTTTCCACTAGAAGCAACCGCAATTGGCGATCCTCGCTACAACAATCTTTTGCCCATTGAGTTTACCAACGCTTACCGCAATACGCTTAAAGATTTTTATAGCCGTTACCTTACCTATGTTACCCGCTATGACCGTGAAGATTTAAACGATAAGGACAAGCTTAGTTATGACGATTTCAAAAGAGAAATGGATATAAATCTTGAAGGGTTGAAGTATCCTGAGAACTTCATTCCGTTTCAACAGTTTTGGGGCCTTCCTCTAACAATGGGGCAACTGGGAAGTGGTACGGGAAATCAACCTTTTAGAACAGTTAAAGATTATGATGATTGGCTAAGCAGAGCATCAGCTTTTTCTGCATGGGCTGACAGTTCTATTGTATATTTTAGAAAAGGAATACATGCAAACTACGTTTTGCCAAAAGCGCTGGTGGTAAAAATGATTCTTGAAATGGAAGCAATGGACGTGAAAGAAGATACTTCAAGCCTTTTTTATGGTCCCGTGAAGAAATTTCCAGCAGGTTTTTCTGATGCCGATAAAAGTCGGCTTGCAACTGCGTTTAGCGCTGTCATTCATAACCAAATCGTGCCTTCATATAAAAGACTGGCGGAGTTTCTTAAAAATGAATATCTACCAAAAGCAAGAGCCACATCAGGTATAAGTGCTTTGCCAAACGGAAAAGAGTATTACCAATACCTCATCAGATCACAAACCACTACAAACAAAACGCCGGAGGAAATTTACCAGATAGGATTATCTGAAGTTGCCAGGATTGAAAGACTGCAAGACAGTGTAAAAAACGCGGTAGGATTTAAGGGAGATATGAATGCCTTTTTTGAATTTATGAAGAGGGATAAACAATTTATGCCGTTTAGAACGCCGCAGGAAGTATTGGCAGCTTTTGAAAAAATCCATCAAAAAATTGAACCTAATTTAAAAAAGATGTTTAATCATGTGCCTAAGACTGCCTTTGAAATCAGGCAAACAGAAGCATTTAGAGCTGCAAGTGCAAGTGCAGAATATAACCAGGGCTCACCAGACGGAACAAGACCGGGAATATTTTATGTGCCTATTCTCGATGCCACTACCTTCAACTCTACAAGTGGCATGGAGAGCTTATTTCTGCATGAAGCTATTCCCGGTCACCACTACCAGATATCGCTGCAGCAGGAAGATACAAGCCTGCCAAAATTTCGTCGTTTTGGTGGTAATAATGCGTATATTGAAGGTTGGGCTTTGTATTGTGAATCTTTAGGAAAGGAGTTGGGTTTATACACGGACCCCTACCAGTATATGGCTGCTCTAGGCGACGAAATACATAGGGCTATACGGTTGGTTGTAGATGTAAGTTTACACACAAAAAATATGACAAGAGAAGATGCTATCAAATACATGATGAACCACGAAGCAATTAGCGAACAAGGTGCAACAGCAGAGATAGAGCGATATATGGCCATTCCAGGGCAAGCATTGGGTTATAAGATCGGAGCCTTGAAAATCATTGAACTAAGAAATAAATACCAGAAAGAACTGGGAGGTAAATTTAATCTTGCCGAATTCCACGACAATATTTTAAAAGATGGCGCATTGCCTTTGGATGTACTGGAAAAGAAAATGGATGATTGGGCAGCGCTGCAGAAAAAGTGAAAAAGGTAGCACCTGCTGTCTTCAAGTACTGATTTAATATTGAAACAAAGTTTTTAGAAGCATGATTGATAGAAAAATATAACCTCAGGTGATTTAAATTGATCTTTTTTCTTCACTTCTTCATTTCACATCTAATGTAAAACCGATGGTAGTGCCAATATCAGGTTTGCTTCTGACATGAACGGTTTGGCCATGTGCTTCTATAATGTGTTTGCAAATCGCAAGGCCAAGACCGGTGCCGCCCACATC
>JALYZZ010000666.1 GCA_030948675.1 Bacteroidota bacterium
GTTCTTGTACTTGCCAAAGTAGCATCCAAGGTACACCCATGTATTTTTAAATGGAGTAAGCGTAATAGGTATATTGTACCCACCATTTGTTTTTGCAGCCGTGCTAGCTGATCTAGGTACCTCAGCAGTTGGTTTTTTTACTGCTTTACTTTGCGCTGTAGCTGCCAGAGTGATTATTATCACTGCCAGGCTTGTAAGTGCATATCGCCTCATACTGTTTTCTAATATTAGAATTAGTTGTAAAAATATCTTTAAAAAGGCAAATTGCTTTTTTCAATTTGTTAATTACTACGGCACAAACACCAACCAGTTTTGTATGTGCTTTTTATTCTGCGCCTGTTGATTTTATAAAAAGCTGAATATTGATTTGCAGGTAGAAGCATGTGACACAACGATGTTGCTCAACCTTCTTTAGAGGGCTAAAAAAAGTCCATTTTATTTATGCTACTGCAGGGGTCTTTTTTTTAGCGATTTTCATTTTTTACACCCTTTATTAAAAATTCTTCAATAGTTAAATCTTCAGAATAAGCAACATAACGTTTTTATTTTGATGTTATTCTTTAAGAAATAGTAAAGTATGGGAATAACTACTTTTGCGCTATGAGAAGAAAGAAAGTGGTACTGCACAACGTGGTGATGGAAAACTATGCGGCAGAAGGTAAATCGCTTGCAAGGGTGGAGGGGAAAGTGATATTTGTTGAAAATACAATTCCAGGAGACGAGGTAGATGTTTTGTTGCAAAAGAACAAAAAAGATTGGGCAGAAGGGATTGCCCTTCACTATCATACCTACAGCGATTTACGTGTGGCACCTTTTTGCCAGCATTTTGGCGTTTGTGGCGGTTGTCAGTGGCAAATGCTTCCATACCCGTTGCAATTGCAATACAAGCAGCAACAGGTAAGTGATAATCTAAAACGAATTGGTAAAGTAGTGTTGCCCGAAATGTCGCCCATAATAGGCGCGTCTGCAACCACGCGGTATCGCAACAAGATCGAGTACACTTTTTCAAATAAACGATTTTTACTACCCGAAGAGCTAAATAACCCGGAAGTGACGCCAAACGAAAATGTGGCGGGATTTCACGCAAGGGGTTTTTTTGATAAAGTAGTACCTATATATGAATGTCATCTGCAACAAGAACCAACTAATTTTATTCGATTAGCTCTTTGGGAGTATGCAAAACAGCACCAACTGACGCATTATGATATTCGCAATCACACCGGGTATCTTCGAAATCTATTGGTAAGAATAACCACCACGGGAGAAATAATGGTAAACGTGGTGCTCGGGTATGAAGAGAAAAAATTAAGGATTCCGCTGTTGGCATTTATTGCAGAAAAATTTCCGGAGATCACTACTCTTTTATACACCATCAATCCCAAAAAAAATGATAGTTTGTATGATCTGGAACCCATCACTTATTCGGGCAAAGGATACATTATAGAAAAGCTTGAAGATTTTAATTTTAAAGTTTCACCTAAATCTTTTTTTCAAACCAATACTGCACAAGGAGAAAAGCTATACCAGGTAGCGCGTGATTTTGCAGAACTAAACGGATCGCAAACTGTTTATGATTTATACTGTGGAACCGGCTCTATCGGCATTTTTGTAAGTAAGCTGGCAAAAAAAATAGTGGGTGTAGAAATGGTGGAAGACGCTATAGCTGATGCAAAAGAAAATGCGCTTTTAAATAACCTGGATAACGCTCATTTTTTTGCCGGAGATGTAATAGACGTTTGCGACCTTACGTTTTTTGACAGGAACGGCAGACCAGACGTAATTATTACAGATCCGCCAAGAGCTGGCATGCATGAAAAGTTGGTAAAAAAACTACTTGACATAGCAGCGCCGGTGGTAGTGTACGTGAGTTGTAATCCCGCTACCCAGGCTCGGGATTTGGCGCTGCTAAACGAAAAATATGAGGTCACCAAGATACAGCCGGTGGATATGTTTCCACACACCTTGCACATCGAAAACGTAGTGCAATTAAAGCTTCGCTAACTTTTGACGGCATACCTTTAACCTACTATAATAAATAATGAATCAACTTACTCCAGGCAGCTACCAAAGTCTTCCAACCGTTATAAAAAACCTGCTGATAATAAACGTTCTCGTCTTTTTGGCCCAAAACACCGTTGGCAGCGGCGGAGTCGTAAGCATGGAGGACCTTTTTGCTTTGCATCACGTAAAGTCTCCGCTTTTTCAACCGTGGCAAATTATAACACACCTGTTTTTGCACGGAGGTTTTTGGCACTTGTTTTCGAACATGTTTGCCTTATGGATGTTTGGTGCAGAGCTTGAGTACATTTGGGGGCCAAAAAGGTTTCTTACGTTTTATTTTTTGTGTGGAATTGGCGCAGCTTTAATTCAATTACTTTGGTTATGGTTTCAATGGCACGGCCTCGTAAATTTCTTTTACGCTGTCAAGCTTCATCCTGGCAGTGATGCTTTTATTTCATTTTATAATCACTTTGGTCTTAATCAAGACCCAAACTTAGTGTCGATATTACAAAACTATTTAGCCGATACGGGAAATGCAGGGAGCAAAGCGGCAGTTATGCAGGAAATATCTAATTTTACGTACCGGGTTATAAGTGAGCCCACCATAGGTGCAAGCGGTGCTGTTTTCGGGGTTTTAGCTGCTTTTATCTTCTTATTTCCAAACCGGGAACTGTATTTTTCTTTTTTTATTCCTGTTAAAGCCAAATGGATTGGCGTGTTCTATTTTGGATACGAGATCTTTTCAGCGTTTAGAAATAGTCCTACAGATAATATTGCTCACTGGGCGCATGTAGGGGGCGGATTGGTGGGCTTTTTGTTGGTATTAACGTGGAACAAGAACGGCCGCAGAAATTTTTATAAACAATAAAGGGATCTCTAACATCTAACGAAAATGAGTTTATTGCAACAAAACAGCAGGAAAAGAATTTCGCTGGGGCAAGATGGAAACGCACTTGTGCTGCTGATCAAATTTAATATCATTGTCTACATTCTCTTAAGCTTTACCAAGATCTTATATCTGCTTAACAACAGTACCGAGGAGTCTTTTGTAGCGCAGGTAATTAGTTACATTTCAGTACCGGCACAGCCGGCTGTTTTTGCGACACGGCCATGGACACTGCTGATATATATGTTTGCGCATTTTAAAATCTTAGAGCTTGTTAGCAGCATGCTTTGGCTTTGGGGTTTTGGTTATATTTTCCAGGATTTAACGGGCAATAGAAAACTAATTCCCTTATACATTTATGGCGGACTGGCGGGTTCGGTTTTCTTTTTGCTGACTGTTAATCTAATTCCTTCTTTAAGAGAAAATGTAAACAGTATTTACCCTCTCCTGGGTGCTGGTCCTTCACTAATGGCATTAGCCATCGCTGCGACAGTGCTGGCGCCGCGGTATAAGATTATTCCCAGGTTTAATATACCGTTGTGGGCCCTCACAGTTGCCTTTATTCTTATTCGTGTCGGCACTGTTGATACAAGTAGTTTTGGTCATATTATTGCCCTGGCTGCAGGTGGCTTGATGGGTTATGTGTTTGTATGGCAGTTGCAAAAAGGCAACGACTGGAGTCAATGGATGAGTGACGCGGTAGATTGGGCTGATGATCTTTTCAGACCAGAAAAAAAACGCATAAAAAACCCTCCAAAAAGTCAGTTGTTCTACAAGGCAAGCCAGAAGCCTTTTGAAAAAACACCTCATGTTACCCAACAGCGGGTAGATGATTTATTAGACAAAATTCATCACAAAGGCTACCCTTCTTTGACAGAAGAGGAGAAAGAATTTCTAAAGAAAGCAAGCCGGGAGGATTTATAGCTGATGAAGAAACTTCTGCTTGTTACTTTTGCCGTTATTACTTTTATACCGGCCTTTGCCTATTTTGTTAGTTGCCTCACACCCTATATTAGTCCTGTCGCTTTTTGGCCAATGGCCTTTCTGGCTTTGGGCCTTCCCTACCTTGCTTCCAGTGTTTTCATTCTCGCTCTTGTATGGATCTTTATTAAGAAAAGAGTTGGACTTTGTATGTTTTTGCTGTTTTTTGCCGGCTTTCAAAATCTTTTTGCAACGTTCGCCCTTAATTTTTCTGAAAAATCCAGTTACTCCAAGCCGCCCGAATCATTAAGAGTTCTCACCTGGAACGTTCGCGGCTTTGACAACCCCACTATAGGTCCAGACTCGCTCACCTCTGTCAGGGCACAAATGTTTCAATACATTGCGAAAGTAAATCCGGATGTTTTGTGTTTGCAGGAGTTTGTAGAGCATGAGTTTCCCGGCACCTTCTCAAATACTGCAGATCTTAGGAAGCTCGGGTACCTGTATAATTACAAAACCAATGCACCATTGAATTTTTCGAACGCAGTCTCAGCAATTACAAGCGCTGCAATTTTTTCAAAAACTCCAATGATTGACACTAACAGGGTCTTGCTGGGAGATTCTTCTTATCGCGAATATTTGGCTTCTGCTGTTATATCCTTTCAAAATAAAAAACTACGCATTTTTACTACTCACTTTAAGTCAATTAATCTTTTTGCAAGTCATCCAGTTAATAACAACAGGGTAATTTTTTATGGCGATTCTAATTTTGTTTATACCAGCAGCAAATTTGAAAAGTTACGCGCATTTGCGCAAGCACACAGCAAAGAGGCCTTGATTGCCAAAGCAGAAATGACAAAAAGTGTTTTTCCTATAGTGATTGGTTTAGACATGAATTCCATTCCAACATCCTATCAATACCATTTTATGGCCGCAGGCTTACAAGATGCTTTTAAATTAAACGGATGGGGACTGGGAACTACAATGGCAGATTTGCCAAAAACACTTCGAATAGACTTTTTGCTTGCGGACTGTCGACTGGCAATTATTAACTATTGTAAAGATGAGATATATCTGTCTGATCATTTTCCACAGTTTATGGATGTGAAATGGAAGAAATAATTAGAATTCAGTTATAACCGGCTGCTAATTAATTACTTTATATTTACAACATGGCTGGCGGAAAGATCAGAAGGGCATTCAACCGTTTATTTGTAATACTTAACTGTCTCATTGCAGTCATATTTCTTATTGCCTGCCTGGTGCCATATCTCAATCCTTCAACCTGGTGGTTTATGGGAGTTATAGGACTTTCCGTTCCTTATATTGCCCTGCTGCTGGTATTTTTTATCTTTTTTTGGTGGGTAGTAAAACCTGTATGGTCTGTTATTCCCATTCTTACATTACTTATCGGGTGGAAACAATTAAGTGTTTTATTTGCTACTCATAAGTATGAAACATTTACAGATAAAAAGGACTCTTCATACCTACGCATCGTTGATTGGAATACCCGTAGTCTTGAAGGCTTAAGCAACAAAGCCGACAAGAAACGAATAGACAGGGCAACCATCCCGGAAACCATTATAGCTCAAAAGCCAGATATCATTTGCCTGCAGGAATTTAATAATTCGGCGGCACAAAACAATCTTGCCCGGTTTAAAGAAAGCTATCCTTATCACTACTTCTCGAAAGATTTTGAAAGACGTAAGCAGGGGTACCAGGCTGGTTGCATAATTTTTTCAAAGTATCCGATAGTTGACTCTGGTAAAATCCGTTTTCCTGGCAACTCAAGCGAAAGTCTTATCTATGCTGACATTGCAACGCCTAAAAAAAAGGTGCGCATATTTACTACTCATCTTCAGTCTTTTAAATTTAAACAGGAAGATTACGAGGATATAGAAATTATAAAAAATACAGAAGATAACGCATTACCAGCATCGAAAAGTTTGTTGCAAAAATTGAAACTGGCTTACACAAAAAAAGGTGAACAGGCAAACATAGTCAGAGACGCTTTAGACCATTCTCCTTACCCAAGTGTTATCTGCGGAGATTTTAACGATGTGCCAAACAGCTATACTTATTTTCATATCAGAAAAAACTGGCAAGATGTTTTTCTGGCGACTTCTCTAGGTATAGGCCGCACCTACATTGCTCTTGCTCCCACGCTTCGAATCGACTATATTTTGCCTGACAACAACTTCTACGTCCAGCAGTTTGACCTGGTAGACGAGGACCTCAGCGATCATCTGATGCTCGTGACTGACCTGGGCATTAAGTAAGAGATGTGTTTTTCAGTCGTTCTGTCGTTTTTTCTGAACGCCGGATCATGCAGCTAAATTAAAATCCGCTCTTTACTAAATCATTTATTAAAGCATAAAAATCTTTTATGCTAATGGCACCGAAACTACTGGGAATGGCGGGCGTTGAAAACGGAACCGCGTTATTGACGCAAAACAAGAAAACCTATAGATTCTATTAAATCAAACGGTCATTTAAATATTTTGTCTGTTACTTAAAACGTTTGTATCTTAAGATTCTCTTTATTTGTTATACTTGCTAATGGAAGTTTTTGTGTTAAATAATCTTCTTTTCTGTTGTTGCTGCTGCTAAGCAGTTCGGTTACCTTTGTGCCTCTTTCTCAAAAACTTTAGTTCAAATAATCAGCAACAAGATGTCTTCACTTAAGGTGTATAATACTTTAACCCGCCAAAAAGAGGAATTTACATCAATAACTCCCGGGCTTGTTGGCATGTATGTATGCGGACCAACTGTTAGTGGCGAAAGCCACCTGGGCCATGCGCGACCTTACATTACTTTCGACATAGTGTATCGCTACCTGCAATACCTGGGTTATAAAGTGAGGTATGTAAGAAATATAACCGATGCAGGACATTTTGAAGAGGAAGGCCGTGAGGCAGAAGACAAAATCAGCAAAAAAGCCGTGCTTGAAAAGCTGGAGCCAATGGAGTTGGTGCAGAAGTATACGAATTTGTTTCACTGGGCCATGAAACAGTTCAACACGATAGAACCTAGTATTGAACCTACTGCCACCGGACATATAGTAGAGCAAATTGTAATGATCGAAAAGATTATTGCAGACGGCTATGCGTATGTCGCTAATGGAAGTGTGTACTTTGATGTAGAAAAGTATAATAAAGACTTTTCGCAGAAAGGGCTGCCTTACGGTATTTTAAGCGGCCGTGTGTTAGACGATCAGTTAGACACTACCCGCGAGCTCGACAACCAGGAAGAAAAAAGAAACAAGCAAGACTTCGCACTTTGGAAAAAGGCCCCTCCCGAACATATTATGCGTTGGGCAAGTCCATGGGGCGATGGCTTTCCGGGGTGGCACATTGAGTGCTCAGCCATGAGTGCGAAGTATTTGGGCGATCAGTTTGATATCCATGGAGGGGGAATGGACCTGCAATTTCCGCATCACGAATGCGAAATTGCCCAAAGCGCCGTATGCAACGGTAAAATGGCTGCCCGCTACTGGATACACAATAACATGATTACCATCAATGGAAGAAAGATGGGCAAAAGTTATAATAATGTCATTAAGCTTACTGAGTTGTTTAGTGGCAATCACCCGGTTTTAACGCAGGCTTATAGCCCTATGACTGTCCGGTTTTTTATATTGCAAACACACTACAGAAGTACACTGGATTTTGGAAATGAAGCTTTGCAAGCGGCAGAAAAAGGACTAAAAAGACTTTGGGAAGCACATGAGGCTTTACAAAAAATGAACGCATCGGCATTTGAATTTGATGCAGCAAAAATTGATGTTGAACTAAATTCAAAAATAGTTAAGCTGCTTGCTGAGTTCGATGAATTTATGAATGATGACCTAAACACGGCAAAAGTACTTGCTAACATGTTTGAGATTGTGCCGGTAATAAATTCAATAAAGGATAAGCTAATTTCTCCGTCAGTTCTGAGTTCAGATACATTTTCGTTGATGCAATGGAAGTTGAAAACGTTTGTCGAGGATATCTTTGGGTTGAAGAGTGAACTTGAAGGCGATTACCGAAAGCTGGAAGGTGTTTTAAAAGTGCTCGTCGATTTACGAAAGCAAGCGAAGATGCGAAAAGATTATGTTACTTCTGATACCATTCGCAAAGAGCTTATGGAGCTGGGAATTGCTTTAAAAGATGAGAAAGATGGAAATATCAGCTATTCTTTTATATAGCGAAAGCAGGAAAAACAAAACTAATAATAGTCTCACCCATCTTTATGCGGGTGGCTATGAAGCTGACATGACTTGTAATTGATAAGGTGGGCACCAGCAATTCCTACAACTGCGGGCACCAATAGCCAGCTTTCGTAAGCAACCAGGAACAATTTTAATATCAAAAAGGCAAAGCCAATTGAAAATACAATTATTGGCAGAGCGCTATGGTGGTGCTTTTTAAAACCATGGTATAAAGAGTAAGATCCTACAGCAAAGGCCAGCAAAACCATGATTACTTCAAAATAAGTGTTTTCAATAATGTTGATGCCAAAGACCGGAAGGCTGGTAAACAAAAGTGGCAACAGTGCACAATGAAAGGCGCATGCTAACGAAGCAGTAATTCCTAATGCATCCCAGTTTATCTTTTTATTCATGTGCGGAGGATAACGAAGATAGCATTTTGCAACCTTGTTGCAAAATTAAACAGTGTTATTTTTAAATACAAAAGCATTAACAGCAGGCAGTGTAACTTTGCATTTTAATGAAAAGTCATGAGTAAAAAACTACTTGGTTACGGAATTTTTTTTGTTGTACTTACGCTTTTGTTCTTGTACTTCGTATTTGCCGGCACAGATAACTGGAAAGTAAAGCTGCCAACTGTTAGCTATGTTAAGCCATTTTCCTTCACCAGCCAGGATGGAAAAACAATTGACGAAAATTATCTAAAAGGTAAGGTTACAGTTGTTGAATATTTTTTTACAACCTGCAAAGGCATTTGCCCAAAAATGAATACAAGCCTTAAAAAAATTTATTCAGGATTTAAAGATGAACCGGATTTTTTGATATTGGCGCATACAGTTCAACCTGAAAAAGATAGTGTGGCGCGGTTAAGGTTTTACGCAGATAGTATGAAAATCGATACTAAAAAGTGGATACTGGTGACAGGGCGGAAGGATAGCCTGTATAAAGCAGCCAGGGGCAGCTATTTGCTTGACGACCCAGCCAATAGCGTAGACAAATTAGAAGACCAGTTTATACATACACAATTTGTAGCTTTAGTAGATAAGTCAGGCAATGTAAGGGGCGGCGTTTACGACACTTTGAAAAAAGATGAAATGGAGAAATTGCGCAATGATATCGCAGGGCTTTTAAAAGAAAAAGCAGGACCAAGTGGATTTACGAATGGCGTGTTTGGAAATAATCCCCAATAGATTAAACTAACTTCAACGGCATGGAAACAATGAATTTTATTGATGAGGTTTTAAGACGAAATCAATTAAGTGTTACAGACAGCAGGAAAAAAATTTTAGAACTTTTTCAAGCAAATAATGGTGCATTATCGCACAACGATATTGAGAAAAAAACTGACGAAAAATTCGATAGAGTAACTGTGTACCGCACATTGCAAACCTTTTTAGAGAAAGGCATTATTCATACAATACCCACGGCTGAAAATGCGGTTTTATATGCACTTTGCAAACACGATTGTTCTTCCACCGGCTATCATCACGACAACCACATTCATTTTATTTGCGATCATTGCAACGTCACGTATTGCCTCGACTCGGTGGTAACACCAGAGGTAAATCTGCCTGAAGGGTTTAAGCCGAAATTGATAGATGTAGTGGTGACAGGTATGTGCAAAAATTGCTAGTCTTTAAAATCGCGCTGCTACGACAACTGTATTTTTAAAAGATTTTTTCTTTCCGTTTAAGTTAAATACTTCTGTGAAGACTATATACACGCCAATGGGTACTTTTTGAAGTCTATCATTTAATCCATCCCATCTAAAAGTTGCTGACGATGCCAACGTTGCATTTTTGGCAAGGTCTCTTACCGGTTTTCCAAAGGCATCGAAAATAGTAATGTTCGCCACATAACCAGGATCAGACAACTTAATATTGATAATAGTATAATCTTCAAAGCCATCATTATCGGGTGAAAAAGTTTTAGGAGTTATGGTAACTTCTCCCGGCATACCGATATCTGTTCTAAATTGAGAATTTTGATAAGAAGGTGTACCGTAGCCGACAGTCGAAGCTGCGGATGTCCAATTATCTTTATTTTGAGTAGGCTTGTTATAATCTATTCTTTCCAGCGCAACTCCTTCTTTATTATCTATTAGCGCAAAATGCCACTTCGCACTATAGTGTAATTCGTCTGCAATTTTTCCTTGCGCATTTAATAAAACAAACACACCTTCATTATCTGGCAAAGAAGGCATGGAAACATTTATAAAATTGTCGGGATTTTTAGCAATGTAATTCTGCTTAATAATGTCACCATTTCCGCTTATTACAAAGAAATCGCCGGGGAAGAATAAAATGTTGTTTGCAGTTAGCTGGCGAAGGCTTGCTAAAGTATTTGTGGTCAAAGAACGGTTAGCTATGTAAATATCCTTTAAATTAAATATTTTATTGCTTCTGTTATAGATCTCGACATAATCTGCCCCTGTTGGTTTCGGGTTAAATAATATCTCGTTTATAACAATCTCAAAAGTGTCAATTGTACTTGCAACTCCCACTCTTGTCTTATTTGCAGCCTGTATAACATTACCGCTGCAATCTTCTACATTAGTAGCTGTTACGGTATATATTTTGCCTTTAGTTAATGGAGCATTAAGCCTAAGACTAATATTTGTGAAAGTGGGAGGTATGACGGTGGCACTAGCTGCAAAACCAACCCCGTCACTTACGCTAAAGTTAGCAGCGACAGCAGCTTTAGCACTGTCGACAGTTTCGCTAAATGTTAGTATAATATTGAGGCTGTCTATAGCAAAAGCCCTTAAAAGAGCAGGAGCAATCTTATCGGGATTGATTGCATCGATAGAATTGTTTGTACCCGGGGTGCCACCTTTTGGATCTATACTTGCTTTCCAGTTGTCAAAACCGGCGCAGGGGTTTCTTGTATCAATCATTTCCAAACTCCATCCACCATTGCTTTTTACATCGTTTTGAAACCATTTATTGTTGTAACTCACTGAATGAATTGTTTTTCCCTCTTTTGAAATCAGAGACAAAGTTGTACCGGCGTTGTTAAGAGCAGGGAATGAAGAAATGCCCATAACTCTTCCAAAGGATGTAAACAGGTGGCTATTACCGGCACTTGTTATAATAAGAAAACTATCAGCAGGCAGTATATACAAGGGAAATGCACTGCTGCTGCTGGTGGTACTTTTACATTTCCAACCCTGAAGATTAATGCTTCTGCCACTGGTATTCCGTACTTCAATAAACTCTGCGTTAGGCAACCCAACCACAGGTGTTGGGTCTGCGAGAATTTCATCAATTACTACGTCAAATCTTACGGCAACTATGGTTTGGGCTTGCAGCAAGAAAACTAAAAAACAGCTAAAAAGGTTAAAACAAGTTTCTGCATCATTTTGCCGCAAGTGTTTGTTTTTAAATATAGTTTACTTCGATCAAATTAAAAAAGTGGATAATGCATTGATTAGGATATATGTAGGACTCAAAAAAACTTTTGCCAAACGTTTTTTTTGTAATTATTTTTGCGGCAGTGTCACAATCAAATCAAAATATCAAACGCACAAAGAAACAGCTCCCCTGAGGGAAGCCGTTACTGCGTTTGTACATGTATAAATCATAGTAAGGCCTTCCCTAACCGGAGGGCTTTTTTGATGCGGTTATTTGGAGAGCGAATAATGAGTGAAGTAGCGTTTGTCGGTACGATTGCTATGGTAGATGAGTAAAGATTTGCGGTACAAGAGAGTGACACAAGGATGCTGAAAGAAGATATAATTGCTGATTTAATAAAAATATTTCTTATAATAAAAACAGAAAAACAATTAAAAATGAAAGTTGCAGTTGTAGGCGCCACCGGCCTCGTAGGAACTAAAATGTTGCAGGTACTAACAGAACGTAATTTTCCGGTAACAGAATTACTGCCGGTTGCTTCGGCAAAATCAGTTGGTAAAGAAATTGATTTTAAGGGCAAAAAATATAAGGTGGTTAGTATGGAAGACGCAATTGCAGCCAAACCGGATGTGGCTTTATTTTCTGCAGGAGGAGGTACTTCACTTGAGTTGGCTCCAAAATTTGCTGCAGCGGGAATAACAGTCATTGACAACTCTAGCGCATGGAGGATGGACCCTGATATAAAGCTTGTAGTGCCTGAGGTAAATGCTGAAGTGCTAACTAAAGAAGATAAGATCATCGCTAACCCTAATTGCTCTACCATTCAA
>JALYZZ010000674.1 GCA_030948675.1 Bacteroidota bacterium
CGTAATGATGGAAATAACTGGCTGGAGTTTACTTTGCCGCCGGTATTCTGGTATTCAACAGTAGTGATTCTATTAAGCAGCTTTACGATTTATTTAGCCTCAAAAGCTTTTAAAGATAGAAACATGAGCAGGTATCGAACACTTATTACTGTTACTGCAGCGTTAGGTGTACTATTTACCGTTTTGCAATGGACCGGTTTTCAGTATTTGCAGAGGCATGGGGTAAAGCTTATTGGCAGCAATAGTAATCCGGCCGGCTCTTTTTTGGGTGTCATCACGGGTGTCCACATGCTGCATGTGTTAGGTGGAGTAATTGTGTTGATAGTACTTTTTGCCAGAGCTTTTAACACCACTAAAAAAACATATAGTAGTGTGGCAATAGAAGTGGCAAGCACATACTGGTACTTTGTAGATGCTATTTGGATCTACCTGTTTGTATTTTTTAATATCGTCAGTGGTTAGATAAGAACACGTAGTAGGGTTAAGCTTTTGCTGCTTTTTTAAATTGCTGAAGCTTTAATACTTGTGAAAAAACTTTTAATTTTTTTAATGTTGGTTTCAACATCGGAGATAAATTTGCATACCAAACTTAAACAGAACACATGGATACAACAACAACAGTCGGAGTAGACACAAAATGGTGGAACGGCGGTAAAAGTCCCTTCAATGTAGAATATGGGAAATTGATGATGTGGTACTTTTTGATGAGTGACAGTTTTACTTTTGGAGCCTTTCTTATCGCTTATGGTACTGTGCGTTTTTCCAGTAATGGGTGGCCAAATCCTAACGAAGTTTTTAGGTCATATCCAGGGGCGGGCGAGTTTACAAATGCTCCCTTAGTGTTTGTAAGTATTATGACGTTTATTCTAATTATGAGCTCGGTGACAATGGTACTTGCAGTGCATGCCGGTCATGAGAGAAATAAAAAGCAAGTAGCAACCTATTTAGCCTGGACGATTTTAGGAGGGCTTGCATTTCTGAGTTGCCAGGCATGGGAGTGGAACCATTTGCATCACGAAGGCGCCTGGTGGGGCAGAAATCCTTTTCCTAACGCTGATGGAACTAATTCAACTACAAATTTTACAAACTTCTTTTTTACAATAACTGGTTTTCATGGCTTCCACGTTTTCTCCGGAGTAGTAATCAATGTGGTGATGCTTATCATGACTTTGTTAGGTACGTTTGACAAAAAAGGCCACTACCTCATGATTGAAAAGGCTGGTTTATACTGGCACTTTGTAGACCTGGTCTGGGTATTTGTATTTACCTGCTTTTACTTACTTTAACGACTTAAATAAACATACTTATGGAACAAACAACCTTTGCTGCAGACATACACGAAGATCATGGGGGAACAAAAGAGATTTGGAGGACTTTTTGGATACTTTTGGGATTAACCATTGTAGAGCTGATTTTGGGTTATATAATGATTGGTGTGGAAAACCACGGTACCAGGCTGGCTATTAAAGGATTTATTATCATTTTGATGATGGCAAAAGCCTTTTACATTGTGGCCTATTTTATGCACCTCAAGAGTGAAATAAGAAATCTAATTATGACAATCCTCGTTCCGCTGAGCTTATTGATTTGGGCGATCATTGCGTTTCTATATGAGGGAAACTCTTATAAGAATAATAGAAATACTTACGATGCTTATCATAGAGAAAAAAGCCATATTCAATCAGGCGATGAGAAAAAGATGCCTGAAACGAAGAGAACCGGCGTTAATACAATACAGTAAATTGTTACTAATCCTAAAATATTAATTCACCCGAGTGAACCATCGCTTTTCCGGCGATGGTTTTTTTATAACAATATTATGAACAAAAAGGCTTTTTTAGCATTATGTATTGCGACAATCGTTCCTGTTGCCAGCTATCTGATCTTAAAAAAAACAGGCGAGGACGCGGTTGCAATGCCCCGCAAGTTCTTGATGGATTCTGTAGTCACCAACGTCGTTGATGGTAAAACAATTACTGATACTATCTGGCATAAAACAGGAAATATAAAGCTGGTTAATCAGTTAGGCGACAGTGTTAGTCTCTACAATATCAAAGACCGCATTATTGTTGCTGATTTTATTTTTACACGTTGCCCAAACATTTGCCCTCTCATGACTAAGAACATGGCAAAGCTTCAGCAGTCATTTTCGCACAATAATAAGGATGGTAGAAAGGTGATCGACTCATCAATTGTGAGATTTATCTCTTTTTCGATCGATCCTGAACGCGATTCAGTGGCGGCTCTTAAAAAATACGCGGACAAATTTGGCGTGGATCATGATAATTGGTGGTTGCTAACAGGCAATAAAAAGACGATATACGATTTTGCATTGAACGAATTGAAGCTGGGCCTTGTTGATGGGGAAGGCGTGGATACATCATTCATACACTCCCAAAAGTTTGTGTTGCTAGATAAAGAATTTTTTGTGCGAGGTTACTATAATGGACTTGATACCACCTCGCTGTCTGCGTTAGCCAAGGATATAGGCCTTCTGATGCTCGAAAAAGACAAAAAGAAGAAGTTGAATATCTTTCAGCCCTCAACCTTATAAAAAGTGAGATTAATATGTTAGAAGCTGTAATTGCTAAAAACGATAGAAGAGCGTATTGGTTGATTGCGATATTTTCTTTGGTTGTGTTTGTTGCGGTAGTAGCGTTAGGCAACTTCAAATTAGGAGTTCATACCAATTTTGACGTGCATGTTTTTGCAAGGATTAATGCTTTTATAAATTGTTGTGTGGCTGTGTTGTTAATCGCCGCGCTGGTATCTATAAAACGGGGCAAATACCTGTTGCATAGAAACTTAATGTTGACTGCAATGTTATTCTCGCTCTTGTTTTTGGTATCGTATATCGCCCATCACCTGCTTGCCGGGGAGGCTAAGTTTGGGGACTTAAATCACGACGGTATTCTAAGTGCTGCTGAAAAGTTGCAAGTTGGGGGATTAAGA
This sequence comes from Bacteroidota bacterium, assembly GCA_030948675.1. GTDB lineage: Bacteria > Bacteroidota > Bacteroidia > Chitinophagales > Chitinophagaceae > Segetibacter. The sequence goes on from JALYZZ010000674.1 coordinate 2,953, forward strand.
GTTGTTTACCTCATTTTACTTGCTACACACATTTTACTTGCAGCGATTATTCTTCCATTTATTTTATTTACAGCTTATAGAGCCTTGACATCTGAGTGGCCGGCTCATAGAAAGCTAGCTAAATACACATGGCCTCTGTGGTTTTATGTAGCCATAACAGGTCCTGTCGTTTATTATTTAATCAGTCCCTATTATACCTAAGGGTCGTAGAAATTATCCATTTTAAGACCAGTAGTAGCACTTGTTAGCTTATTTGTAAGCGCAACATTTTGAAGAGCAAAGACACAAACTTTATCTTAATTCTTTAACTGGATCCCAAAAAACTTCTTCAAAGTTTATTATTCTATCCTCCCGAATCATTATTCCTTCTTTTTGCAGCAGCTCCTCCATCAACGTTGGAGTTCGAAAGTGAGCTTTGCCACTAAGCATTCCATTTCGGTTTACCACTCTTTGTGCAGGCACTTTTGGCTGTACTGTAAAACTTGCATTCATTGCCCACCCGACCATTCTTGCCGATGATTTTGCTCCGAGGTAAACAGCTATAGCGCCGTATGTAGTAACCCGCCCTAGAGGAATGAGTCTTACAACGTCCCATACATCTTGAAAGAAAGAATAATGCTTGCTACCATCAGCAACTACAAGATTTTTAGCCATTTCTATTGGATTTTGAGACATCGCACCTTAGGTGATTCATCATTTTCTTTTATATTTTTTGCTGCACTTATTAAAGTACGTTTTTAAAATCATTTTTTACTTAGCCATTATACCTCAGAAATATTGCCTTTCTTCTTGCTAAATTCAATATAAAATTTTTATTTAAAAATGTGTAAATTGGTAAAACAAGTTTTTGTTAGCAAGCATATAGTTAAAGAACAAATTTTACAATTTAAAACACGACATTGATGCGAATATTATTTAAAAATTTAAAAGCTTTATTGAAAAACTTGTACATCTCTTTCTATTATGTCTTCAGGCAAAGGGTTAAGTGGAAAAAGTTGAACTCAGTGTATTTGAACATAACAGATCCAATAATATCTAAACCCTTATTTGGTAATATCATCTTTGGTGATTATGAATTTGACGAGAATAAAATTCTAAAGAAAACGATCGATAAAGACGATGTGTTGTTAGAATTGGGAACAGGCCTGGGCTATAATTCAATATCAGCAGCAAAAATTAATAACAACAAAGTAGTGACTTACGAGGGCAATCCGAATTTAATCCCGTTGATTAAACAGAACATGAAAAAGAACAGCGTAAAATTCAGATTAGAAAATAAAATAGTTCTGTCTAAAAATTTTGAAGACGCCGATTGTGAGTTTAACATTTTTGAAGATTTTTGGTCATCCTCCTTGAAAAGCAATATCGACGGCAAAATTGTCAGAAAGGTTACCGTAAAATCCTATGACATAAACAGGGTGTTGAGAGAGGTACAGCCAAGTTACTTAATTGTGGATATTGAAGGTGGGGAAGAAGATTTCTTTGAAGATTGTAGTTTTTTGCAAAACTCATCAGTAAGAAAAATTCTCCTAGAGCTTCATGCAAATATTATTGGCGAAGACAAATGCTCAATGGTTATAGAAAACATTCTTAAAAGTGGTTTTAAAATTCGTTTGGACAACTCACCCAAGAAT
>JALYZZ010000697.1 GCA_030948675.1 Bacteroidota bacterium
GCATATACAGGCTCTACTTCGTTTGAAATCATAACAGTTATTTTCTACAATTTAGCATCAGGACAATATCGAGGAAAAATGGAATTTAAATATAACTAGTTAATAAATGATTATACTAAAATTATCTATTATTTCCGCATTCTAACACGCAGAACTAAATTAGTAGCGGTGATAAAAAGTGTTTTTTGATCACCAGAAAATGCACAGTTAGAAGGTGCAACAGCCAATTTTATTTTACCCAATAATTTTGCTTGAGCGTTAAAAATAAAGATACCCCCGGGCCCTGCGGCAAACACATTTCCATTTCTGTCGACCTTTAATCCGTCGGGCAAGCCCTTGCCTTCGCTCAAAGCAGCAGATGCGTCGAAAAAGATTCTTCCATTAGTAAGAGAATCATTTGCGATGTCGAAAGTATACCAGAAAGGTTTGGTTGAATCTGAGTTGGCAACAATTAAAGCTTTCTCGCCAGGAAAAAGTGCTATACCATTCGGGCGGGTAAGGGTATCGCAAAGCAATATTATTTCTCCTGAAGGTTTTACTTTATACACCCCCTGAAAAGGAATCTGTTTTAGAGGATCATCCATCCTGTTTTCCAAACCATACGGAGGATCAGTAAAAAACAAGTCGCCATTGCTGCGATAAACTGCATCATTTGGACTATTTAGAGTTTTATTATTGTATTTGCCAGCAAGCGTAATAAAAGCCGCTTTAGGGCGGTTTATATCTGCATCCATCGCCGCCACCTGACGGTTACCGTGCTGACACAGCACCAATTGGCCTTGTTTATTCAACAGTAAACCGTTCGATCCCAATTCACCACCTCGTGATGCTGTTGCTGTATACCCCGACGGAGACAGGTAAGTCTCCGTTCCCTTGCCCTCTGTCCACTTAAAAACCTTGTTTGCAAAAACATCTGAGAACAGCAACATGTTTTTATCTTCTACCCATAGTGGTCCCTCTGTCCATCTAAAACCGTCTGCTATAATCTCAGGCAATACATCCGCAGAAATGATAGCGTCCAACGAAGGGTCAAGACGTTGAATACTACCGATACTTTTCCGGTTGCTACAGGAAAAGAAAACGGAGATTGATACAAGCATAAAAATTTTACTCATAATAGCGGAATTGCAATTGTTAGAAAAAAAAATCAAAACAAACCCTTGCGTCTTTAATGTATTCTTACAGGCATTAATGTACGATTTAAAAATAAAAACGAGTAAAATAACACTGTAGGAGCTGATAGCAGTAGTTACTAGTTTTCTTATAAACAAAGCAACCGAAGCTTGAGCAGTCTAACCTCCGGTACTTAAAAAAGTGCCGTGAAAATTACAATTGTTGCGAGGTGCGACGCAAGTAAAGGCAATGTAAAAACTGATGCAGGCCTCATAAGAATTGGACTTCGGTAACTAAAATCATTAATGGTGGAAGTAAGTGCAGGCCAAAACTGGTTATCCATTTGAACTTGCAAATACCTTCACACTCCTTTTGAATTTATAAGATGAATGATAACACGCATAGCGATCCCTTTCAATTTAACATACAGACACATTAGGAAGACCTCGGCAATGGAGTTAAGCAACAACTTTTTGGGTATAACGAAACCGTAATGATGGTAAAAGTACAGTTCGCGAAGGACGCAGTGGGCTACCTGCACCAACATCCGCATACCCCAGGTATCGTACGTTGAAGGTGGTTCGTTTGAAATGACGATAGGTAATAAAAAAAAGATCATTAAAACCGGAGATGGCTTTTATGTACATCCGAATGTATTGCATGGCATCAATGGTCTTGAGACTGGTATTTGGTGGATGTTTTTCAACCGGTGCGGGCAGATTTCAATCTCACAACGGTGGTAAGCCTAATAACTAAATATTTTGCTAATAGCTAGCGTAAAACGGCAAAAAAGGTACGTACAATAATTTTTGATCGAGCTGCGTTTTACTATCGCAGTAAGTCGAGAGCTGATTGTGATTGTCATCTCCTGATTTTTGATTTGCACTTACCTAATCTTGTTTTGCAAGATTAACCCCTGAATGATCTCATAGTAAAACATGAAGGTTTTGACGGGGTTTTTTATTTTGCATCATTGCAGTGAAAGTCAGTAGAAGTTATACAAAAATGAGCTTGTAGTGCCGGTCGATTTTAACAATTAACAACACATGCGCGCCTACCCCAATCAGTCTTTCATGTGCCAACATCAGACGCCCGGGCAATTAAAGTTTCTTTAGAAGTGTTATTGTCAGTAACAATCCAAGAGAAACCTTTTTTCCCAATTTATGCTAACCTCAACTCCTTACTCACTATCTGTTTTAGCCACAACTATTCCTACCGCCAATCTTGAAGAGATTAAGAGAATATCACTAAAGATGAAAGAAGAACAGGATCTTTACAACAACCGCGAGTTTCATCAAATCCTCATACTTGTTTCAGACCGGCTGATACAACTAAGCAGGCAAAGACGTTCAATATAATAAGATGGGAGCCTCCGGCTCTTTTTTCAAGAACTGCTGCATCCTAATTAATTGTTCGAGGAAGAATAGCTGCATGACTTCCAGGACGTCAAATATTTCCAGGATAAGGAGCCAATAATATCGCTACACAAAAATGGTCGAACAAAGGTTCACCAGCTAATTTATAAATAGTTATTTTTAGCTATAACTATTTATATGCGTACCATTACTTTCCTCCTGTTATCAATACTTTCCCTTCCGATAAATGCACAGCAGAAAGTATCAGCCATTCGTTACCAACCACCGGTATTTACCGATGCAGACCGCACCACAAATATTCGGAAGGCATTGCCTGTACTTGACAAAATTTATAAAGATTACGGCGCTTCTATACATGCACCTGGTTCGGTGTATGGCTTGCTGGTCGATGGGCAGTTGATAACGTCTGGCGGAGGCGGTTACCTCGACCTAGATAAGAAAACTCCCGCCACTCCACAATCTGCTTTTCGTATTGCGTCTATGACTAAAAGCTTTACTGCCATGGCCATTTTGCAATTGCGGGATGACGGCAAGCTGCAACTTGATAATCCGGTGTCGATGTACATCCCAGCCTTTAAACAGCAGCATTTTCCTACTGCCGACGCACCACCTGTTACTATACGTCATTTGCTAACCCATGCTGCCGGACTGCCAGAAGACAACCCGTGGGGAGACAGGCAGCTTGCTATTAGCGATGAACAACTGGTGGCACTAATTAATAAGGGGCTCAGCTACTCTAACGATCCCGGTGTCGCTTACGAATATAGCAATCTGGGATTTGTAACGCTGGGGTACATTATTAAAAAAGTATCAGGACGGTCTTATGAAGAATATATTACTGAAAACATCCTGAAGCCTTTGGGTATGAATCATACTTATTGGGACTATGCAAACGTACCTTCCAATGAATTGGCGCTGGGCTATCGGTGGCTTAATGGCCACTGGGTAGAGCAGCCACTGCTGCACGACGGTGCGGGCGGGGCAATGGGCGGAATGATTACGACAATAGAAGATTTTAGCAAATACATGGCATTTCATCAGTCCGCATGGCCACCTTCGGATGCACCTGAGAAGGGCCCAATTAAAAGAAGCTCAGTGCGAGAGATGGAGAGTCCGTGGAATATAAGCTCTTTCAACGCCCAATATAAATACCCCTCTGGAAAAGCTTGCCCATTAGTAACGGCCTATGCC
>JALYZZ010000702.1 GCA_030948675.1 Bacteroidota bacterium
CTTCTTGCGATATCATTTTAACTATTACAACTAACTGAAATACAACAAAAGAAATATTTTCCCACTATTTTCGTTTAAAATAAAACTTAGAAATGAATTGTTATCAATTGAAGGAAAGGCTCGAAACAATTACTTGTCATATACATGGTGATGCAGCGTACGTGACTGTATTAGAAGATAAAACAGTAGAAATCGAAACGTGTTGCCTTCTTTTTCGGCATCAATTGCTATTAATGGCTGGCGAGCATGAAAAGCTTGTGTCAGCTTAATATCATTGACCAAAGCACATCTCAGTTATAGCCTAATTCTCAATATTACTGTTATACAACATGCGTCCGTTTTAAACAGTAAACGCTTTCAACTCACTTAACTGAAAGTGAGGAAAAACATGAAACAGCTACTTCCTATTTTATTTACCCTTTTAGTTATACGATCCCATTCGCAAAACAGGAGTACCTATTTAAGAGACAGTACCAGAATTAATGATTCCAAAAAGAGCAGTATAACTCTTTATACTAACGAATTGGAGGCAAGTAACGTATCGTCAAACTTCCCTTTTGCAAACATTGTAGTCGAAGACGTGCGGTTTGACACTTCGTATGTAGCAGTTGGAAATATAAAACTGCTATTTGGAGGAAAAGGAAGCTTTCAAAAAATCAACCTTACGGGTGGCTCCGCTAATGCACTTAGCAAATACCTAAACGGTCGTATTAGTCACCATTTTGCTTTAACAAAGCCAACCCTTGTTTGCTACTTAAAAAACTTAAGATTAACGCAGGAAGATTCTTTGAATAAAAAGACAAAAGAGGTGGAAGTTCACAATGCAATGATTTTTGAAATAGAGGGTTACCTGGCTAAAGGTGAGCAATTCTTTCCTGCTACCAGGCTTGATACCATTGCTGTTGCTTTTACCAAAAAAAACAACTCATTTCCTTTGCTGGAAGAAGTGCTTGACAGGTTTGTAAGCAAAGTTGGGCTTCTAGATACGGGCATGGTTCTAAGAAGAAGCAGCTATAGTGCAGCACAACTTGATAGAAGATACCAGCAAAGATTTGAAAAGCAAATATTAACTTCAAGATCGCTGACCAAAGGTGTTTATACAAGCAGTACAGAATTCATCAATAACAATCCATCCATCCAGGAATATCAATTCGAAAAAGATAAAAAGGCGACTATTCTTTACACCCGTTCCAATAGACATGAGTGGCTACCTGCGCGAACGGCATTTGGTTTTTGCGACGGACACACCATTTGGATTAACGTACATAATATTTTCCATCCCCTGGTAAGGCAAGGAAACACTTTTGAATTTATCGCCGACATCAATTATGCAAACAGGAGGACAAGCGGCTCTGGTGTATACATACCGGCAGCAGGCAGTGTTGCGTCAATTGGTGCCTCTGCACTTATTTCGGCAGCTACCACTAGTTATGAGAATTACGATTCAGGTAAATCGGTGTATCAGATAGATATGGAAACGGGAGAATTCTATTAATTCTCTGTATGCTACAGTAGTAGCGCTAAAACAACCCGCATAAGTAAAATTGACTTTTTTTACCCGTATTTCTTCTCCGGTAACGAGCTTTTAGCAGTACCTAAATAAACCTACTACATTTCCGCCGTGGTTGGTGTTCTTCACCAACCACTCTTATAGATTCGTTTCTTTACTTTGTAGCAGGCAATCAAGTAACTTTTTTCCTGATTACTATACGGCAACTATTTTAGAATGGAAGCCGCTGCTAAGTCTTGATATATAAAGAGATAATTGTAGATAGTTTTCGTTTTCTCGTTCGTGAACAACGAGCTAAAATTTACGGCTTTGTTATAATGGTAAATCATATCCACGTAATATGGCAAGCATTAGGTGAACATACACCAAAAGAAATTCAATGATCATTTATGAAATATAAAGATCTAAGAAACAATCATCCCGCAGTTCTTGAAAGATTTTTAGTGAAAGCGCAGGATAGAAATTATCAAATTTGGGAAAGAAGACCAATAAGTGTGTCATTGTGGAACCAGAAAGTCTTTAAACAGAAATTGGATTACATACATAACAATCCCGTTGCTGCAGCTGTATGTACTTTGCCTTATAAATATACATATTCATCTGCTTCATTTTATATGAAACAAGACTGTAGTTGAGAGTTTCTTTCCCATTATCTACAATGAACCCGGAGTTATTGGTTGGTGAAGAACACCAACCAAGGCGAAAAGGCAAAAGGCGGATTATGATAGAAGTAATAATAATTTATCTATAACTATTTTCATAAATACCGAATTAACGGATGTTATTTTATGTGCTATTAAACTTGTATGAAGAATGAATATTTTATGTAACCTCAGTTCACTTTGTTTTAATAACGGCTCTTCTTTATAATCTTTTTGTAGAATAATCTGCGAAAGAACCTCTCCTTTTAATCTTGTAGTAACCTGCATAGAAGATAATCACCAGTTCTATTAACTGTATCATTGGAAATAATAAGAGCAGGGCGCAGCTTACCAGACGAAGCATCAGTAAAAGGAAACTTAACCCAAACTATATCACCATTTTTGTAGTTCACTTTTTGTAAATTCTTTGTAATTCATCATCGTCTTCTGCCAACCAGTCTTCAGACAAAGAACTTTCAGAAGCAAGGGTATAAGCATCAATAGTATCCTTTTGCTTTACTTCTTTAACGTATGGTAAAGATTTAAGTAAGTCAGTTAGTAATACTGCACTTTCATCTTCAACAAATACTTCATATTTTTTCATTTATTAAAATTAGGAAAAAAGGCAGTATTTGTTCTTTATCATAAAAATTCCAGTTTCTGCTGTTTAAAACCAAAGAGCCCTTTCGACATGTCTTCGGTCGGTTCACTTTCGTTC
>JALYZZ010000720.1 GCA_030948675.1 Bacteroidota bacterium
CCCCAAAGGCCACATCCATTGCACGCAGGTCGGTTACCACATTTATTTCTGTAATGGCTGCTATCGCCGCCCCATTTCCTAGCTGTGCTGATATGCCCTTGGCAGGCGCGTGAAACGTTGTATGGCCATGTGATGAAATTAATTGTACCTGGTGATGCAAATTGAACTCGGTGATAAATGCATTAACCTGCTCGCCAATATAATGGCCGTAAGACGAGTGAAGCGAAAAATAATCAGACGTAGAAATACTTGTTGCATCGCGAAGCTGCTGATACCAATGAGCACTGTAAGGTTCGCATGTAGCTGCTTTGATTTCGTAGCTCCACTTTCTGGCTGTTTCTTCAAATTCAACAAAAACAATATCCAATCCATCAAGCGATGAACCGCTCATAACGCCAATAACTCTATACAACATTAATAATAAGATTTAAGAAGGACAATGCCGGATTTGCTGTAATTTTCAAGCCGCAATCTACAATTGAAATCTGCAATTCTATTATGGTAATTAATTTAAGTGATCGACACAGTTTGGTAAGCAGTTGGGTAGGTGAGCTAAGAAACATAGACACACAAACTGATCGCATGCGTTTCAGACGAAACCTCGAAAGAATTGCAGAGGTGGCTGCATCTGACATAAGCGGACAACTGGAATGGGAAGATATAGAGGTGCAAACACCATTAGGTATTGCCAATTGCAAAAGACTAAAAGAACAACCTGTACTGGCAACGATTTTAAGGGCCGGATTGCCGATGCACAATGGAATGCTTAATTATTTTGACCGTGCAGACAACGCTTTTATTTCTGCCTATAGAAAACACAAGCACGATGGCACGTACGACATCAATCTCGAATACATGAGCTGCCCACCCCTTGATGGCCGGGTGGTTATTATTACTGACCCTATGCTTGCAACAGGTGCATCGCTGGTGAAAACAATTCAGTTTATGAAAAATGAGCAAATGCCAGCGCAAATACATGTGGTAACTGCCATTGCCTGCACCATGGGAATTGAATATGTGCAAATGGAGCACCCCGGAGTAAAAATATGGTGTGGCGAAATAGATGACGAAATCACGGCGAAAGGATATATTGTACCTGGACTAGGCGATGCAGGAGATCTGGCATTTGGCAGCAAAATGCAGATGTAGTACTAGAAATATCTATTTTAATGAAGCAACAAGTTGTATATTAGAGATGTCTAACACAAGAGTTAACCGCCATTGATGCGCAGAGTTTTTCTTCTACTCATATTACTTTGTTCGATACAAAAGGTGGATTGTCAAGATCCGCACTTTTCGCAATTCTTTGCTTCTCCATTAACCTTAAATCCAGCACTTACGGGAAAATTCGATGGTGACCTTCGAGTTACGGGTAACTATAGAAACCAATGGCCAACTATAAATCGTGCGTTTACGACAACCACCGTTTCTGCTGATTTTCCCATTTTCCGTAATAGAATCTCCCCAACTGATACCTGGGGAGTAGGCGTAATGGGATACTCAGACCAAAGCGCCAACAGTGCTCTGAAATTTAATTACATGTCTGTCTCAACTGCCTTTCACAAAGGGTTGGATGAAGATGGATACTCGCAAATAGGCGCAGGTTTTCAGGCTACGTACAGCAATATGTTGCTCAATGTCTCGGATTTAAAATTTGAGGACCAGCTTACTCCTTCCGGATTCACCGGCACCACATCTGAAGTATTCAACAATTCAACTTTAAAAAATAACTATTTCGACCTCAATGCGGGAGTATTGTATACTGGCAGCAGCAGCGATAAAAATAATTTTTATGCTGGCGTGTCAATGTATCACATTACACGTCCGAGACAACAATTTACTGGTACTTTTTTTCTTCTTAATCCAAGAACAACTTTTCACGGCGGAGGATATTTTCCGGTTGGTGCCAATAGCACCATTCATGTGAGTGCTTTATATAGCATGCAGGCAGGCGCGTCAGAAACTGTATTTGGCGGAGCTTATGAAGTACCGTTTGCAGAAGGTGAAAAACCTACAAGCATTTATTTTGGCGGCTGGCTGCGCCTGAACGACGCTTTAATTCCATACCTGGGTCTCGAGTTTAGTGATTTTCGGTTAGGTGCCACCTACGACGTAAATACTTCTTCATTAAAAGCGGCGTCTAACTCCCGTGGCGGAATAGAGATTTCTCTTATTTATATTAAAAAAACACCTGGTAGCAGAGGTCTTCCCTGCCCTAAGTTTTAGGATCAAAATAATTTCCTACAGTGATAAATTCACAGCATGCTAAAAAAATGCCGCCTGTTATTCGAGGCGGCTTAAGTGATACATTATTTTTCTATTTAAGCTTCATATCGCTGATAATCGCTTTGATTTTATTATCCAGTTGTTTTTCTGTTTCCCCATATTTATCAGCGCTCTCGAGCCTGGTCTTCACGCTAAAATAAAATTTGATCTTTGGCTCTGTTCCACTCGGCCGGGCGGATATTTTAGACCCATCCTCAAGTATGAATTGAAGTACGTTGCTTTTTGGCAAGTGTATGTCCCATACATCCCCGGATTGTACATTTTTTCCAACCTGAGTCTGGTAGTCCAGCAATTGTACTACAGGCGAACCACTAATGGTAGCAGGAGGATTGTTTCTGTATTCCTGCATCATTTCTGCAATTTCTTCAGCGCCACGCATTCCCTTTTTTGTTATTGAAATCAGGCTTTCCTTATAATACCCATATTGAACGTACAGGTCAACCAGCTTTTCAAACAAACTGCGTCCCTGGTTCTTTTCGTACGCCGCCATCTCGCACAACAGCGCTACTGCCGAAATTGCGTCCTTGTCACGGATCTTATCACCAATCATTAAGCCGTAGCTTTCCTCGCCGCCGATGATGTAATTTTCTTTTCCCAGCTTTTCAGTTATTAACTCAGCAATCCATTTAAAACCTGTTAGTACATTGTAACATTTAATAGCATTTGCAGCGGCCACGTCGTCTATTAGATTTGTGGTAACGATTGTTTTTATAACCATATCGTTTGGCTGCGCCAATCCCTTCGCCTTTCTGGCTTCAATCATGTAGTTAAAAGCCAGCAAAGCCGTTTGATTTCCATTCATTAACACCCATTCTCCTTTCGGATTTTTAACTGCTATGCCCACCCTGTCGCTATCAGGATCTGTACCTAATAAAATATCTGCGTCTATTTCTTTTGCTTTACTTAACCCGATACTCATTGCTTCACTTTCTTCGGGGTTGGGGTAAACGACGGTAGGAAAGTTTCCATCAGGAGTAGCTTGTTCTTCAACAATGGTTACATTGGTAAAGCCAAACTTTTGCAAAACTTGCGGCATGATGGTAATTCCTGTTCCGTGTATTGGAGTATAAACTATTTTAAGATTTTTTTGCTTTTCTATCACCTCAGGATAAATGCTTAGACTCTTAACCATATCGATAAAAGCATCGTCCATACCCTTTCCAAGGATTGATATATTTTCCGCAGCTCCGCTAAACTGCACTTCATCTACGCTTGTAATAGCCTCTACTTCTGCAATCACGTTTTTATCGTGTGGTGGCACCAATTGCCCTCCATCATTCCAGTAAGCTTTATATCCGTTGTATTCTTTAGGATTGTGGGAAGCAGTTAAAACAACCCCCGCATTGCAGCCCAGGTGACGAATGGTAAACGACAATTCAGGAGTGGGCCTTAGTGCTTCAAAAAGATAAACCTTTATACCGTTAGCAGCAAAAATATTGGCAGTGGTCTCAGCGAAAAAGCGGCTGTTATTACGACAGTCATGCGCTATCGCTACTTTTATTTCAGCGTTACCGTACACTTTTCTTAGGTAATTAGCAAAGCCCTGGGTTGCCATTCCCACAGTATACTTGTTCATTCGATTTGTGCCTACTCCCATTATTCCCCGCAAGCCGCCGGTACCAAATTCAAGACTTTTATAAAACGACTCAACTAGTTCGTCTGGTGACGTTTCCTTCAGCCGCCTGACTTCATCTTTAGTTTCCTGGTCATAGTTTCCATTCAACCATACATTTACTTTTTCTAAAATAGCTGCGTCCATATTTTAATCGTTTTATTCAAAAGTACATAATTATAATACCAGAGTTAGAAGATATAGATTGGGTTAATTGTGTTGAAGAAACTTGCTATAGCAAGAGCACAAACAATCAACCTTGCTTACCGTTACGAATATTAGTACTTGCAGATATATCGTATTGATGTACCAATTTTCTCCAGGCAAGTTTAAGAAAATTTAATGATTAACAGGCTCAAAATAGAACCTGATATATTTTTATCGCGTACGTTTGTTTTATGAAGAACAGGCTGATAAACTGCAGGCAAATTATTCTGATTTATTTTTTGCTTATTTCTTTTTCTCCTTTTTATGTGTCTGCACAAGAGTTAATAGTTGACAGCAGTATTGCTGCAACTCAAACGAAGACACCTTTTTGGAACAAAGTTGATCAAACGTTAGGTGAATTAAAGAATGAATCTCTAAACAAAAAGAGAGTAAAAATGGTAGCTGCTGCCAATATCATTGGTTATGGCGGAACAATGATTGGCTTGTATTCAGACTGGTACAGCAATTATCCGCAGAGTAACTTTCACTTCTTCAATGATAACAACGAGTGGAAACAGGTTGATAAAGCTGGTCACGCGTACAGCGCATACATTGAAGCCTACGGCAGTATGGAGATGTGGCGCTGGACAGGCATGTCCAGGAGAAAAAGCGCCTGGATTGGTGGCGTAAGCGCGCTTGCTTATCAATCGATCATAGAAACGTTGGATGGTTTTAGTACGGAATGGGGCTGGAGCTGGGGTGATATGGGTGCAAACGTTCTGGGCACTGGCTTATTTATCGGTCAGGAACTTGCATGGAACGAACAAAGGGTTAAATACAAATTTTCTTTTCACAAAAAAACATATGGCTCGCCCGATCTAACCAGCAGAGCTAATGACATCTATGGCAGCAGTTGGACTGAGAGAATGATTAAAGACTATAATGGCCAAACTTATTGGTTGAGTGCTAATTTGAAATCGTTTATGCCGCAAAGCAATTTGCCTTCCTGGCTCTCTGTAGCTTTTGGGTACGGGGCCGATGGAATGTTTGGCGCAGAAAGTAATATTGGAAAAGATAAAAACGGTAGCATTATTTTCGACCGAAGCGATATTGCCCGCTATCGCCGGTATTACATTTCGCCTGACATTGATTTAACTAAAATAAAAACCCATAGTAAGTTTTTAAAACTTGCATTAGGTGCTCTGAATGCTTTTAAGTTTCCCTTACCTTCTATTGAATACAATTCAAAAGGTGAGTTTGCGTTTCATCTAATTCATTTTTGACATTTTTGGGCCGCGCTGGTGCTGCAAGGATTTTAGCCCTTAGCTTCTAACTTGCCACTTTTATTATCTGGCCGAAGCATTAGTTGTTTATCAAGTCGCGCTGATAAAAAAGACTGGTATCAATACAAATGTTTGCATCATGCCTTTATACCTAACCGCTTCAACTCATTCGTTGCTTCATAACTTCGTACAAAATCATGCCTGCCGCTACCGATACATTTAGTGACTCAAACTCTCCCTTCATAGGTATTTTAAATTGTTCGTCACAAACTTTCATCAATGCCGGAAAAATACCCTTGTCTTCGCTTCCCATCACTATGG
>JALYZZ010000726.1 GCA_030948675.1 Bacteroidota bacterium
GAAGGACTAACAGTAACACCTTCGCCTAATTGAATTGCATAATTGATATTCCTCACATTGCAAGCCTTTCCCCTAATTTTGCTAATTAAATTGTAACACGCAAGTGTTATTATTTTCAATTTTAATCCGTCAAAATAAAAGTAGTACATGATTAGAAAATCCTGGTGGAAGGTTTTAACAGCAGTTTTATTACTGTATACATTTGTTGCTGGATTTGCTATAAAAGTTCCCCATGTTGGCAATCTGTACGGCTCCATTCGAAATTTCTTTTTTCATGTACCCATGTGGTTTGGTATGATGGTTTTATTTCTGGTGTCTGTTATTTATGCCATCAAATACCTTAGAAATCCTACAATCGACGCAGATATTTATTCACGAGAATATGCAAAAGCAGGTATTGTCTTTGGCGTTCTTGGACTGGTAACAGGTTCTCTCTGGGCAAATTATACCTGGGGAGAAGCATGGAGCAACGATCCCAAGCAACTACTTGCAGCTATAGCACTATTGATTTATGCTGCTTATTTTATATTGCGAAATTCAATTCCTGACATAGATAAAAGAGCTAAACTAGGTGCTGTGTACAACATTTTTGCTTTTGCGATGCTGTTTCCTACGTTATGGATCATTCCAAGAATGGTGGAAAGCCTTCATCCTGGAGGACAGGGGGTGGAAGGAAATCCGGGTATGGGAGGTGGAAAAAGCCTCGACGCAACGATGCGCATGGTATTTTGGCCTGCCGTGATTGGTTGGACTTTGTTAGGCGTATGGATTAGCACGTTAAGAATAAGATTTGAACAAATAAAAGAAAAACAAACTATAAATGCCTAACTACAAAAAATTTGTCTTGCTATCGTGCGCTTTATTAATACACCTGTTTGTAATTGCGCAAACAACAGATGCAGCACCATCTAAAGATGGCGGATTGATGAGAAGCGAGGCAAAAATATACGTTGTAATGGCTGTAGTTATTACTATACTTGCTGGCTTGTTGATATACCTTGTAAGGTTAGACAGAAAAATAACGAGGTTAGAAAAAGGAAACTTATAAAGACAGGCAATTCTATAAAGGCGTGATGCATCGCCGATCTTGTCTTAACGACCAGACTTACGGGGAGTAATGAGAAATCTAACGGCTGATTTTTTTTATATGAAAAATTTAAAAGGACAAATATGACAGTAACTGCTGATTATAGCTTTTTCGACAGCGTTATAAGAAGCTTTGATAAAGCTGCACGATTCACTAGTTGGGATCCGGGAATTTTAGAGCAGATAAAAGCGTGCAATAGCATCTATAGTATGAAATTCCCGGTAAGAATTGGGGATAACATAGAAGTAATTGAGGCTTACCGCGTACAACATAGCCATCACAAATCGCCATGCAAAGGAGGTATACGTTTTAGCATGGAAGTAAACCAGGACGAAGTGATGGCACTTGCTGCATTAATGACTTACAAATGCGCTATTGTAAATGTACCATTTGGTGGCGCTAAGGGTGGTATAAAAATAGACCCGAAAAAATACACTGCTTTTGAACTTGAAAAAATAACCCGCCGATACACTTCGGAGCTGATAAAAAAGAACTTTATCGGACCGGGAACAGATGTTCCTGCCCCCGATTATGGCACCGGGGCGAGAGAAATGGCATGGATACTCGACACTTATGTGGCCATGCATCCCGGAGAAGTAGATTCAGCAGGTTGCGTCACAGGCAAGCCTGTCTCGCAAGGTGGCGTTCGTGGTCGTACAGAGGCTACAGGAATGGGCGTTTTCTTTGGTATCAGAGAAGTATGTAATATGCATGATGTAATGGAAAAGTTAGGCATAACTACAGGGATAGAAGGAAAAAGTGTAGTCGTGCAGGGACTGGGAAACGTTGGATATCATTCAGCAAAATATTTTAGAGAAGGTGGTGCAAAAGTGATTGCAATAGCCGAATGGGAAGGCGCGATATACAATGCTGACGGATTGAATGAGGAGGAAGTTTTTCAACATAGAAAAGCCAATGGAACTATTCTGAATTTTGCTGGCGGAACTAACTTAGCAATGACGTCTGATGCGCTGGAGTTAGATTGCGATATATTAATTCCTGCGGCACTTGAAAATGTTATAAATGGCCAAAACGCTCCGAAAATAAAGGCAAAAATAATTGGCGAGGCGGCTAATGGGCCCTTAACACCAGAAGCAGATGAAATTCTTTCACTAAAAGGAACGTTGGTGGTGCCGGATATGTATCTGAACGCCGGAGGAGTTACCGTAAGCTATTTTGAATGGCTGAAAAACCTGAGTCATGTGCGCTACGGACGGCTGGAAAAGCGTTTTACTGAGAATATGAACAAACATATTATTGGGCAAATGGAAGATATGACAGGGAAAACGGTTGATCCAAAAGAAAAAAAATTTATTGAACATGGCGCCGACGAAATTGACCTGGTTCATAGCGGACTTGAGGAGACAATGGTAACAGCAACCCGCGAAATAATGGATGTATGGAAAGCTAATCCGGAAATTCCTGACATGCGCACCGCAGCATATGTGTGCGCTATTAACAAAGTTGCAACCAGCTATGCCGAGCTAGGAATCTTTCCATAAAACTGACTGCCAGCAAATGGTCTTTAATCAAGTCGAAGCGGGGTAAAGAAAACGTTAAAACATCTCCCCGCTGGTTGGGGAGATGTTTTTCTTGGCATAAAAAGTACGCACGTATTTATATTTATGCATAAATTGCTTTTCAATTTCTTCTAAAAACAGGTTAGGTTGCATTAACAACATTAGTAAAATAGTAACACCGTTCTAATTCATCACATCACCTTTTATCTACATAAAACTTTTATATTCGCAGTGCTTATGAAATAAACTTTACAATAATTATCTTTTCCTAACGTTTATTACGAGTTAAAATGTTTCAAATGCACAAAGTTTTGCGCTTAAAAAATTTCACCATTCTCTTAGGAGCCGTTGCATTAATGTCTGCCTGCAACAAAAACAAAGGACCAAAGTCGGATATGACCGGCTGGAAGTACAATGACAAAAATATGGGGGGCTATAATGTTGCCAAAGCCAAGAATGTTAAGACTGGTCCAGGTTTGGTTTTTGTGCAGGGCGGTACATTTACCATGGGTGCCACAACAGAAGACGTTATGGGAGATTGGAACAACATACCGCGCCGGGTAACGGTTAACTCATTTTTTATCGACAAAACTGAAGTAGCTAACGTACACTACCGCGAATACATCCACTGGATTGAGAACGTGTTTTCAGACCCACAATATTCTGCTGTCGTACAGGGAGCAAAACCTGATACTCTGGTATGGAGAAGTGAGTTGGCGTTCAACGAGCCATATGTAGAATATTACTTCCGTCACCCCTCATACAATTTTTACCCGGTAGTAGGGGTAAATTGGAAACAAGCGCATGATTTTAGTATTTGGCGTACTGACAGGGTTAACGAAGCAGAGTTAATTACCGCAGGTTATCAAAACAAAAATGTAGTTAAAACAGAAATGGCAGGTGGAGGACAGGAAAACTTTAATACTCAGGCTTACCTGATGGGAGAGTACCAGGGCGTACCGGGTAAGCCAAAGAAAAATCCTTTAAAGGATGGCCAAGGCCGTCCACGCACCCAGGTTAGTTTTGATGATGGTATTCTTTTGCCAGGATATCGTCTTCCTACCGAAGCAGAATGGGAATATGCTGCGCTCGGTTATATTAATCAAAATCCTCAGCCGCGCAGAAGTGAGAAAAAACGCGGTGAAGAGAACAATACAAACAGGCAAATATATTCATGGCAGAATGATGGTTATGACAACCTTCGTGCTACCCGTCGTGGTGCCTGGCAGGGTAGTTTCTTAGCTAACTTTAAACGTGGAAGTGGTGATAACATGGGTGTTGCCGGCGGCTTAAATGACCGGTCAGCTATTCCGGCAGAAGTCACTGCATTTTTCCCAAATGGCTTTGGTGTGTATAATATGAGTGGTAATGTAAGTGAGTGGGTTGCTGATGTTTACAGACCGCTAACTAACCAGGAAGCTGATGACTTTAACCCCTATCGCGGTAACCGTTTTCAAAAGATGGATATGTCTGGCGGTGAAGGCAATCTTAGGGATAGTCTTGGTAGAATTAAAATGATCGACGAGAACGACTCAACGTTGCGCAACCGCCGTAACTACCAACGATCTTATGCCGTGAACTTCATGGATGGTGATAGCATGAGCAATGTATCCTACGGCTACGGTCTTACAACTTTGGTAAGTGACCAATCAAGGGTTATTAAAGGTGGTAGCTGGAATGACAGAGCATACTGGCTAAGTCCTGGTACACGTCGTTTTATGGAGGAGGATCAAAGCAGTAGTACAGTTGGTTTCCGCTGCGCAATGATAGCTCCTGGTTCACCTGAAGGCCCTGGACGTAAAACAGGTAATTTCTTCCCTAAAAGGAGACAAAAAAGATAAAAAAAAGTAACACAATAACTAAAGCCACCCAATAAACCGGGTGGCTTTTTTAATGAATATTCATTGGGGCATTACTAAAAAGTAGCAGCTTAATTTTACTGCTGCCCTTATTTTCCTAACTATTTTTGCCGTAATAATTTATACTATTTTGACTACAGAACAACTCTATGAACTATTTCTGCAATATCCGTCTGTTGAGACAGACACACGTAAACTTAAAAAAGGCGATCTTTTTTTTGCATTGTCCGGACCCAATTTTAATGGTAA
Organism: Bacteroidota bacterium; assembly: GCA_030948675.1. Taxonomy (GTDB): domain Bacteria; phylum Bacteroidota; class Bacteroidia; order Chitinophagales; family Chitinophagaceae; genus Segetibacter. The sequence continues at coordinate 4,716 of JALYZZ010000726.1, forward strand.
TGATTTTGCTTCAGAGGCGATTAAACGTGGAGCAGCATATGCAATTGTAGATAGGCAAATAGAAAATAGTAACGGGCAAATTCTTAAGGTAGATAACGTACTGGCTAGTTTGCAACAGCTTGCAAAACATCATCGGGAACAGTTTGATATCCCGTTCATTGCCATTACCGGCAGCAACGGCAAGACGACTACAAAAGAATTAGTAACGGCCGTATTATCTTCCCATTATAAAACTTACACTACCCAGGGAAATTTAAACAATCATATTGGTATCCCGCTAACAATATTAAGAGTTGGTCAAAATGCGGAGATAGCGGTAATTGAAATGGGGGCTAACCACCAAAAAGAAATCCAGGGGTATTGTTTGTACGCAGAACCAACTCATGGAATAATAACAAATTGCGGCAAGGCGCACCTGGAGGGTTTCGGCGGAGTAGAAGGGGTAAAAAAAGGCAAAGGGGAATTGTTTGACTACCTGCGGGCGCACAATGCAACTGCTTTTATTTTTGATGATTACGACTATTTACACGAGATGTCGGCAGGCATTAGCTACCTCATTACTTACGGAACCAAATCAGGAATGGTCGTAGGTAAGGCAATGCCGTCTGAAACCTTTTTAAAAGTGGAATTAGCAGGTGAACGACCTTCTTCAGCAATACAAACACAATTAGTTGGAAACTATAATTTGCCAAATGTATTATGTGCTGTGGCGGTCGGAAAACATTTCTCCGTTCCAATGGAAAAAATAATAAAATCAATTGAAGAATATACTCCTGGAAACAGCCGCAGCCAGATGGAAGTTAGAGGAACCAATCATATTATTTTAGATGCTTACAACGCTAATCCGTCAAGTATGAAGGTTGCGATTGAGAACATTGCCAATATTAAAGCTTCGAAAAAGGTGCTAATGCTTGGTGCAATGATGGAATTGGGAGATGAAAGTATTGAAGAACACCAAAGTGTAGTAAATCTCATCAGCCAGTTTACCTGGAAAAAAGTTATTCTTGTAGGAGGAGACTTTGCAAAGGTTAATCATCCTTTTACTTTTTTCGACACTTCCAACGAAGCAGCAAGATGGGTAAGAGAAAATGGATTCGACAATTCATATATTTTGATAAAGGGCAGCCGGAGTATTAAAATGGAAAAGATTACAGAAGCATTGTAGTGCAAATATAACTTACGCAACTTAATTGGTGCAGGTACAGAAATTGTGGTAATTATCAATATTTCGTAACATTTTAAAACAGAGAGTATGGACACAGCAGCTAAAGAGTCTTTTGGAGACATTATTAAAGGAGATAAGCCCGTTTTAGTAGACTTTCATGCAGAATGGTGCGGCCCCTGCAAAATGATGAAACCCGTTTTAGAAGACCTGAGACAATTAATGGCAGACAAAATAAGAATTTTAAAAATCGATATAGATAAAAACCCGAAGCTGGCAACTTCTCTAAATATCTCCGGAGTTCCTACCCTGATCCTATTTAAAAAAGGGCAGACTTTATGGAGGCAGTCCGGAGTTGTTAGCGCAAAACAATTACAGGCGATTGTAAACCAGAAGGCATTGGGGTAGCGGGAGAGAAAATGATTAAGAGAGGAATCAGTATCTTTCATGGATAAGATACTTTTTATGACGGACAAAAACAGTAGCATTATGTACCTGTGGGCAGTGCTGACAAACCGGTGCCCGAGGTGCAGAGAGGGAAAGATATTCGTAACTGAGAATGCATATGACTTTAAGAACAATCTTAAGATGCATAATAATTGTCCTGTTTGCGGGCAACCTACTGAAATTGAAGTCGGATTTTATTATGGAACAAGTTATGTTAGCTATGCCCTAACTGTTGCATATTCCGTAGCTACTTTTGCTGCCTGGTGGCTTTTGCTTGGTTTTTCTTTGTATGACAATAGCATAATTTATTGGCTGGTATTCAATGGCGTTACGCTGCTAGTTTTGCAACCGCCGTTTATGCGCTTGTCGCGCTCTCTATGGCTGAGTTGGTTTGTAAAATACAATCCTGACTGGAAGGGGAAAAAGGCCGGTGATTATGAAAGAGTAGTAAAAGAACAAATGAATAATTGGTAAAGACGGCAGCTCTTACAAGTGTAGAAGTCAGCCAGTGCCGTACACTATCTCATTTAGATTTACCGTCTACTTCATATTCGTGCAGGTCCAGGCTCCTTCTTTATTTCTATAACATGCATAATCTGAACTAACAGTTTTACTGGATGTTCTGCCTAAAACCTGTTCACAAACTTTATACTGGGTTTTAACAGGGTAGATCATGGCGCCTGCAGGAGCAAAAGAAACCTTTATATCGAGGGTATTTGTAGGGGATATACTAACGGTATTAACATACGGACTTTCTAGTTCAAACGATAAAAAAGTAACTCCTGTTTTCATCGTATTGTTATTCTTATTATCTAAAACATATTGTTCATATATTTTCCGCTTTGCTATTTTTTCAGAAAACTTGTCACCGTTCGCAACAGGAGGTGCAGGTGCTTCAAAAGAACAATTTAAGCTTATTTTGGTAGGTTTATTTACCGGTTTTTCCGTACCGTGGTTGCTAGCGATAATAGTAGGAGCGGCAGAATCAATATTTCTAATTTGCGTTACAGATATCCATTCATCGTGATCAGCGCTGCTTCCAAGATAATGAACCTTATAAAGAAACTCTGTTTCTTTATCTATAATGGTTACCTTTTCCCATTCACCTTTCGCATTGACCTCTGCACTTCTACCAATAATATTCCCATTTGCGGCAGCAGTATTTTTTAACAAAGGACTTTCTTCACTTTTTACCGCATCTTTAATCTCATTTGCATCTGAAGTACTCACAACCGGGTCGTTATGGGTCATAACAGGTGCTGTTGAAGGAGTAACCGATGTAAGAGAGGTGTCTTTTGCTGAAGTTGCTGCTACACTTGTTTTTGAAATTGTTCCTTTGTTGTTACCAACCGTACCTCCATTAATCGTTGTATCTGTAGCAGCGGCAATATTTGGTAGCGTATTATTCGGCTGGTTTTTTTCCTGTTGATCTTGAGGAGTTAGATGCCTTGCCTGATCGGTAGCAGCTGCCCTAACTCGTATAGAATCCTCTAATTTTTTTTCTGCTTTATCTAAAATTTGAGCTGTTGGTGAAAAGCTTTTATTACTAAATGTATCAGATCTTTTTGACTCCTCTTTATCAGTCGGCTTTAAGTCTGCATTATCAGAAGCCCTTGCCTGGTCTGAACTTTTTATTTCATTCGGTAGAATTTTGTTCGCTGATTGTCCAACACTTTCCGGGATTGTTTTTACACCGTTGTATTGTTTTACCCATGTGTCTTGAATGGTATCTGTAGGTGCGGCAGCAGTCTTAATTACAGGTTCAGTGCGCATAACAGTGGGATCCTTTACTGCAACCGCTACTTTTTGAGCGGTATCACGAATAGTTGACCCAAGGGCAGTTGGAGCATTTATAATTTCCGGAATTTGGGTATTGATTGCTTGCTTTTGGTTTACTATTTTTTCCTCTACACCCGGATTGACAGCAACAAAAGGATTAATTGGTTGACTAATTTTATCTGTTGTAACTTTTTTTGAACTGCTGTCGAAGATTGACAGGGTCTTAGGTGTTAGAACAACATTATTAACGTCAGATGTAGGTTTCACAGCTATAACTGCAGTATCCGGGGGGTTGTTAGTAGTAGTGGCTTTAGTAGCGGATTCAAGACGCGTTTTTCCTTTCAAAGTTACTTTTGGAATAAATACCTGGTCCATAGCACTAGAATCGTTACCAGGATCTTCAAAAGATAGTTTTTCCCTCATTTTTTTCGAGCTGGCGTTTGCCACTGAGTCTGCTCTCTTAACAGCTTCTTCTAAAGTTGGTTGCGCATGCTTAGGGTTTGGCTTTTGAATAATGGATTTAGGAATAGTTTTATCTGCCCTGTTTTCTGCCAGAGCCAGAGACCCATTTCTTTTTACTTCCGGATTCTTTACCCCTTTCGCAAACAGCGCAGCACGCTCTTCTGTTTTAAGCTGATTGGCATTTTGCTTCATCCTTGTGCCGTTCTGCCGCTTATCAGTAAAATAAATGCAATCACAAATTTCTGTAGGCCCATCACCGCTGCATTTTAAAATTTCCACCTTCATTCCCCCACCCACCTCTATTTCTTCATGGTTTCTATAGATTTGTTTGTTTTGCGCCAAGGCGGGAAACGTTATTGTCAAAAGGACTACGAGGAAGATTAAGAAAGGTTTTATTAGTTGGGGAAATGTGTTATTTATAGTCATATTAATAGGAGAAAAAATTAGATCTTTTCAATTTTAGAATACTTAAATGTCGTCATATTGATAATGGTAAACTTAAGCATTTCAACACCAGATGAATTTATGCACGGAATACACCTTTTTAATTCCCTAGCAACTTTGTATTGCCTGTAAAATATCGTGTAGAATATCATCCTGGTGTTCTAAACCAACAGAAATTCTAATCAACCCCGGTGTTATATTTACTGCAAGTCGTTCTTCCTCGGTTAATTTGGCGTGTGTTGTACTGGCAGGATGAGATGCAATACTCCTTGTATCACCAAGATTTGCCGTTAACGTAAGCATTTTAAGGTTGTTTAAAAATCTTCGGCCCGCCTCTAATCCTCCTTTTAATTCAAAACAAACTATTCCACCTCCATTTTTCATTTGCTTAAGTGCAATGGCATATTGAGGATGACCAGGATGAAACGGATACTTTAAACCTGATATTTTTTGATTGTTCTGCAAGGCAGTTGCAATATGCAACGCATTCTTCGCGTGACGTTCCATTCTTACGTCTAACGTTTCAAGGCTGCGGCTCAAAACCCAGGCATTGAAGGGTGACATTGAAGGACCTGTACTTCTGCAAAATGCATGAATTTCTTTGATCAAATCCTTTTTTCCAACAACTATTCCACCGAGCACCCTACCTTGCCCATCTATCCATTTTGTAGCAGAGTGAACGACCAGGTCGGCCCCGAATGCTATGGGTCGCTGACCTAAAGGTGTTGCAAAACAATTATCGACGTTAAAAATGATGTTGTTGGCTTTAGCTACCGCAGCAACCAGTTGAAGGTCTATAATATCAAGACCGGGGTTGGTAGGTGTTTCTAAATAAATCATTTTTGTGTTTGGCCTCACTGCAGCTTGCCATTCGTCAGCACTTGCCTCTGCGTCAATGTAAGAATATTCTATTCCATACTTTGGCAGATACCTGGAAATAACAGTATGGGTACTACCAAATATTGCATTACATGATAGCAGATGGTCGCCGCTTTTTAGCAAACCCATAAAGGAGGCAAACACTGCACTCATCCCGGATGAAGTGGCAAAGCCAGCCTCTGCACCTTCAAGAGCAACCATTCTATCTGTAAACTCTTGTACAGTAGGATTACTAAAACGAGTGTAGATATTATTGTCATTTTCGTCTGCAAAAGTTGCCCTCATTTCTTCCGCGTCTGAATAGCAAAAACTACTGGTTAAAAACAACGGAGACGAATGCTCCATTTCATCTGTTTGAGCAGCTCTTATTCTTATGGCTTGTGTTATTGGGTGTTGTTCCATCCAGTAATAATATTGTTTGATTGAATAAGGAGAGCGATCCTTTTCCTCCACCGGTCAAAAAAAAATGTTTATTAGCGAACCTGCAAGTGCAAGTGAGTGACACAACGGTGGTGAAACCAGATCTGATGCCTGTAAATAAAAATTACTTACGAAAGAGTGGGTTGTTGCTGCGATGCAAAAACCTTTACATCCCAACTAATATTAGCACCTGCTTTTCGCAGCGTTTCTGCTA
>JALYZZ010000727.1 GCA_030948675.1 Bacteroidota bacterium
ATCCTAATATAGCCGTTGCCGTTGCTGCCAAATATTCCACCCGGGGTTATAAACACCTTTCTGTTATATAACACTTCGTCACTTAGTTCGTACCCATCCTTATATGTCACAGGTATTTTAGCCCAAACAAACATCCCTACCTGGCTCTTGTCATAGCAACAGTCAAAAACATCGAGTATTTGATAAACTAATTGCCTTCTTTCTGAATAGATGGCGTTGAGTTGACTATACCAATCTTTACCTAAGGCCAAAGCCGTGGCAGCAGCTAACTGAACCGGTAAAAACATGCCACTGTCCATATTGCTCTTAAATTTTAAAACCTCGTCAATCCTTTGTGCGGCTCCTATCATCATTCCTACTCTCCAGCCTGCCATATTACTGGCTTTACTTAGTGAATTTAATTCTATTGCCACTTCTTTAGCTCCGTCCACACTTAACAAACTGAGTGGTTTATCATTTAGAATAAAACTGTATGGATTGTCGTGGCAAATCAAAATGTTATGTTTTTTACCAAATGCCACCACCTTTTCAAACAACTCAACTTTTGCCTGTTTTCCGGTTGGCATTTCCGGGTAATTAATCCACATTAATTTTACTCTGCTAAGATCTGTGTCCTCCAATGTCTTAAAATCTGGCTCCCAATTGTTTTTTTCGGTCAGCGGGTATTCGCGGCAAACACCTCCTGCAAGTTTTACGGCGCTGCTGTAAGTTGGATATCCAGGATTTGGAATTAAAGCCTCATCGTCATTGTTTATATAGGTCATGCAAATGTGCATGATACCCTCTTTGCTTCCAATTAAAGGCAAGACTTCGGTATTAGGATTTACATCAACCTGGTACCAATCTTTATAAAAAGCAGATACCGCATTTCTTAAGACTGGGCTACCTTTATAACTTTGATATGCATGCACATCTGGCTTAGCAGCCTCTTCCTGCAATACTTTTACTACGTTGGGATGAGGAGGCAAATCAGGACTTCCAATACCGAGGTTTATAATTTTCTTGCCTTGCTTGTTTAATTCATCAATCTCCCTTAGCTTTTGAGAAAAATAGTACTCTCCTATTCCATTTAGCCGTTCTGAGACTTTAATATCCATCCTTAAATAATTTTGATTTTATTTTAAATTACCTTTTTTATAAGTCCCAAAGACTTTCAATTGGGCAGTCAATGTTTTTATCTCAGAAACCACCTCATTAAAATGTGCCGTATTTTCAATCTCCATATCTGCATAGAAGCCGTATAAAAAATCGCTTCCAGGTATCGGCATACTTTGCAGCTTGCTCATATTTACCCCGTTTGAAGCAATTGCTGTTAGTACTTTAGCAAGGCTGCCTTTACTATGATCTGTCTCAAAATATACTGACGCCTTATCTGCATTTTCAACAGGCATCGCCACTTCCTTTGTTTGTACCATTAAGAAGCGTGTGTAATTATTCTTTAGTGTATGAATATCGGGTGCAATCATGTCAAGCTGATATAACTCCGCGGCCAATTTACTGGCTATAGCAGCAGTATGTCTGCTTTTATGACGATGTATATAGCGGGCACTTAATGCGGTATCATCCGTTTCAACCAGTTTCCATGAATGGTGCTTTTCAAGATAGTCAAGACATTGCAGCAAAGCCATAGGGTGAGAATGCACTTCTTTTATGTCTGATAACTCAACCCCGGGGTTTACCAGAAGATGCTGCCTTATGTGTAGGTATTTCTCTCCAACAATGGTCAGGTTACTTTTTTGCAACAAGTTGTAATTAGGAAGAATGCTGCCTGCTATAGAATTTTCGATAGCCATCACTCCTCCGTCACTTTCATTTTTATTTGAAGCAATTTTTACAACTTGTCTAAAGTTGTCACAAGGAATTACCTCTACATTTTTTCCAAAAAACTTTCGTGCTGCTTCCTGGTGAAAACTGCCTTCGTAGCCTTGTATGGCAACTTTTAGAGGTTTAGATAAAGCTCGTGCATTTGTTTCTTTTTTTGCTGCAGTCATAAGCTGATAAAAAAAGTCCCGGCTTTTCGGCCGGGACTTTATATTTTGATTGTTTTAGTTCATTTTCAATCTCAATAGGTTCCCGGACCTCCTTGTAAAGTAGAAGTAAAAATAAAAGCTAAACCAGGTTTTTGCTATTGATTGTTTCATTACTGCATGAAAGTAATAATTGATTAAAAAACCTTTAGATTTTTTTTTATGTTTTTTACGAATTCCAAACAACGCGCAAATGGCTGCATCGTGGAATTCAACAATGTTTGCGCGGTTTTTATCACCGCTCTCCAAAAAATAAAAACTACCTGGGTGCTGGAAAATTGAAAAGATTAGTCGTAACGTTTCGCGCGAAAATTAACGTGCATTACCCATCCCGTTTGTATCGGCATTCATGCTGTTTTTGAGGGAAGTATCCTTTAAAACAGGCATTCTAGCGGAGGTATCAACTTTGGCAGAGTCTGCGTTTAAATGGACAGCAGAAGTGCTGTTACCACATCCAAGCACGAAAAGTAAGGACACTAAAAATAAAACGTTTTTCATGTTTTGAATGTTGAAATTATTTAAAATTTAGTCAATCTACTACAAACGCTTCTATAAAAAAAGCCATCCTTAACAATAAGGACGGCCTCTTAACGATTGCTTGCCATTGAAAATTCTTAACGCACTGCTTTGGCAATCATTACAATCAAATCAAGCAGTCATAATCAATTAGGTTAATGAGGAGTACTCATAGTTGTAGTGTCTGTAGACATTGCACCGGTAGTTGTAGTATCGGTACTCATTGTAGCAGTACTGCCAGAAACTACAGTAGTAGAGTCAGTAGCTGTTTTTGTATCACTACCACCGCAGGCCGCAAACGCGCCTAGAACGAATACAAAAAGTATCTTTTTCATTGTTGATTGGTTTATTGTTAATGTTTATTTTACTCATTAATACGACACATAATAAAAGGTAACCTGCAAGTTCAATTTATTTTTCAGGAAAAAATAAAGCCATCCCCAGGAATAGGGACGGCCTCTAACGATTGCTTGCCATATGAAATTCTTAACCAACTGCTTAGTAAAGCAACCTGACGATAGCGAAAACGACTAGTTGCAGTTGACGTATATTGTTAATTAGTGAGCTATAGTTGCAGTATCTGTACTCATTGCACCGGTAGTAGCAGTATCTGTACTCATTGTTCCAGTAGAGGTCGAACTTCCATTCATTGAACCTGAAGTAACTGTAGTTGAGTCTGTAGTTGATGTAGTTGATCCATTTCCACAAGCGGCGAAAGCACCCAGTACGAATACGAATAATAG
>JALYZZ010000010.1 GCA_030948675.1 Bacteroidota bacterium
AAACAGTTCCAATTTCGGATTAAGTTGATTTTGTAGAACTTAGGCTTGTTTATGCATAGGTTCTCTTTAACTAAATACACAAATAAACTAATTTCTTCTGAGCTGTCTTTCACTATATTAGCGGTAAACGGTGTAGAGTAAATAGTTTTCTTCAACTGCAATTCCACGTTTGGGAAGGCCGGGGAAGCCAGTGTTTTCGGATAAAAAGATCCTCATTGTTAAGGTTTCAATAAACGCTGGTTTTACAACAATCTCAACATCACATTTCTGACAGCGCCTACAATATTTTTCGTTTGGTTAACTCCCTTTTCAACTGCTTTGCATTAGTAAAAATAATAGAATCTATACCCACTGCGATCGCTGCCTCTACGTTCCTTGTGTTATCATCAATAAAAATTGCCTCCTTCGCTTTTATGCCATATCGGTCTAATAATAATTGATAAAACTGAGGAAATGGCTTTCTTATTTTCTCTTTGCCTGATACCATAATTCCATCGAACATGTGTAGAAACGGGAAGCGGTCTAATGCAATTGGAAATGTCTCTGCCGACCAATTGGTTAAAGCATACAGTTTATATTTTCTGGTTTTCTGTAGTTCCTCAAAAATTTCTACAGTCTCCTCGATCGCTCCGCCAAGCATTTCCTTCCATCTGCTATAAAAAGCGCGTATGTTTGAGTCATGTTGGGAAAATTTTTTTATCAATGTTTCCGTTGCTTCGTGCAGTAATCGCCCCGCATCTTGCTCTTCATTCCAGTCGGGTGTGCATATACGTGCAAGAAAACGCTTCATTTCCTTTTCGTCAGAAAATATTTTTCGATACAAGTATTCTGAATTCCAATCGATTAAAACTCCGCCAAGATCAAAAATGATGGTAGTGTACATGGGTTATTGTTTTATATGCAAGAAAAGGAATTTACTTTTATTATTTCGGTTGGGGGTCTTTTAAAACTAACTTGTAGAAAGCAATTATTACGTATTTTAGAACATCAAACATTTGCGCTGCTAAGCATTCAATAAAAAAGAACAAGGTGATGGGAAATAACAACGTAATTAAAGGCGGAACGGAAGAAGAGATCTGGCAACAGATTGAAGAACAATTTATTCAAAATCCTGCTCCTCTCGAATATACAGCAGTTATTGAACAGGAAGGTCATCGTATCATTTTGAACATCGATATTGACCTTGGTGGAGGTTTTGAAAGCGGATATGAAACCACCTCTATTACCGCTCCTTTGCAGTCACCAACTGATTTTCGTTTTGCCATTCACGAAGAACATTTTACCGACGAAATCGGAAAGTTTTTTGGTATGCAGGATGTAATAATCGGTTATGAAAAATTTGACAAAAAACTAGTCGTTAAAACAAACGACGAATTAAAGGTACGAGGGCTTTTTTCTGATGAATCGGTGCGGGCTGTTTTTCAGGTGCTGGAGAACTTTTCTCTTGGCATTACAACGCACCATACTTCTGATAGTACGCAAAAGGATCCGTACCTGGAATGTAATATAGAAACAGGAATTACTGACGTAAATAAGCTGCATCTAATCTACAAAGCATTTTATACTGTGCTTTGTACCCTTAATAAATTATAAGTAAAAGGCAAGTGGTAAATGAAATGCCCCGACTTTAGACAAGGCATTTTATTTACCACCTACTTCATCCTCATTTTTTTGGACTACATACTTCGCGAAATACCAAGCTCCAATCCCCGAAGTTCAGCAAGTCCACGTAATCTTCCTATGGCACTGTAGCCGGGATAGGTTTTCTTCTTTAGATCATCCAGCATCTGGTGCCCATGATCAGGACGCATAGGAATGGATACGTTTCTTTTTCGCATCACCGATACAATTTCTTTTACTACTGCATACATATCGGCATCACCATCTAAATGATCCGCTTCATAAAAATTTCCCTCATGATCGCGGCGGGTGTTGCGAAGGTGAAGAAAATGAATATGTTCTCCAAGTCGCCTAACCATGCCAGCCAAATCGTTGTCTGGCCTGACACCGTAGGAGCCTGTGCAAAAACAAAGGCCGTTAGCAGGTGAGGGAGCAGCGGCCAGTAATTCCTGTGCGTCTTGTTCGGTGCTTACTACCCTGGGTAAACTTAAAATTGGGTAGGGAGGGTCATCAGGATGAATGGCCATTTTCAAACCTTCCTGCTCAGCTACAGGCACCACTTGCTGCAGGAAATAAAAAAGGTGCCGCTTTAGTTTCTGGGCATCGATGCCTTCGTACGTTTTTAATGCAGCCAAAATTTGCTCTTCAGTAAAGCGCTCCTCACTCCCAGGTAGCCCCAATAAAGTGTTAGTATAAAGCACCTCTTTTTCTGCTGCCGTCATTGCAGCAAACCTTTGCTTTGCCTTTGCAATTTGTTCCTCAGAATAATCCTTTTCTGCTCCAGGTCTTTTTAAAATAAAAAGGTCAAAGGCTACGAAAGCAGCTTTTTCAAAATACAATGCCTTACTGCCATCCTTCATTGTGTATGAAATATCTGTTCGCATCCAATCGAGTATGGGCATGAAATTGTAGGTAACTACCTTTAAACCACACGCTGCTACATTTCTTAAACTCTGTTTATAATTGTCGATGTATAACCCGTAATTGCCAATTTGCTTCTTTATCTCTTCGTGCACAGGCAAGCTTTCGATTACCGTCCAGGTTAGTCCCGCAGCTTCAACCTCTGCCTTTCTTTTGTTTATTTCTGCTGTTGACCACACCTCACCCACAGGTATGTGGTGCAATGCAGTTACAACTCCGGCACATCCGGCCTGTCTTATATCCTGCAAGCTTACAGGATCGTTCGGTCCATACCATCGCATGGTTTGCTCCATTAACATAAGTCGTTATTTTTTAAAATTTGCATTCATCTTTTCAGCTAGTTTTTAATTTTCTTGCTAAGCATAGTAAGTAAATCATCAGTAAGACGATAACCCTGCATTTCTTAGATGGAATAATTAAGTATGAAAGTTATGACTAAAACAATTGCTATAAGCGTGACCGAGTTATCTGAGCCACCTAATTTTCTTAATACCATTGTTACAGAGTTTTAATTTTTATTCTGCAGGAAATTTTACAAAAACTACGCCTTGTAGTGCACTATAAATTACCTGGTTGACCGTTTGCTGTATCAAAAAAATCTGCATCGATGTAGCCTTTCAGTCCCACCGTTCTGTTTTGTACTTGTAGTTGAACTCCTTTTTTACCTGGGGCATCGTAGAACAAACTGCACACTTGAGCTATACCCCACAAGTAATCGGTGGTAGCAATTGTACCTCAACTGCTTATTTTTATAAGGCATGCAATTTTCCTTTTGCTCTTCAACGTAATGCAGGTGCAATGGATATAATTGTTTTAGGTGCTGGTGCAGCAGGGCTAATGGCGGCAAAAAAACTGTTAGGTGCGGGTTTAAACGTGTGCATACTTGAGGCTCGTAATAGGCTGGGTGGTCGCATACAAACCTTTTCAATAGATGCTGTAGATGGCTACGAAGGAGGTGCTGAATTTATACATGGCGACCTGGAAGCGACAATGCAAATATTAGCAGAAGCAGGGCTAGAAAAGCACCCCCTTACTGGCGAAACATGGCAGGTTGCAAATGGAAAATGGAGCCAGGAAAATGAATTTTTTGCGTATGCAAACGAGGTGACCGAAAAATTAAAACTTGTTGAAGACGACATAAGCATAGCAACGTTCATCAACAAATATTTTGCAGATGAAAAATATGAAACGCTAAGAAAATCGTTGACGTCATATATAGAAGGTTATTACTCCGGCGAAATAGCCATGACAAGTGCAAAGGCTTTTTTGCAGGAATGGCAAAGCGAAGATGACCAGCAATACCGCCCAGCAGGTGGATACGGAAAAATGATACAATACCTGCGAGACAGCTGTGCAAAAGCAGGTGCTGACATTAAACTTGAAACGGTAGTAAAAACAATCAGGTGGACTAAGGGTGAGGTAGAAGTAATTGATGAAATAGGCCATCGGTATACAGCAAAAAGAGTAATAATAACAGTGCCTTTGGGCGTGTGGACAGCAGAGGAACATGCGAAAGGTGCGATACAATTTATTCCCGAATTGCCGGCAAAAAAAGAAGCTGCTAAACAAATGGGGTTCGGGGCAGTGATAAAAGTATTGTTGAAATTTGAAGAAAATTTTTATTATGATGAATTGTTGAATCGTTCTGGTAAACATCTTTCCACGCTACATATGGCTATCACCGACAATCCAATTCCGACGTGGTGGACACAGTATCCCGCCCCGTCAACACTATTGACAGGCTGGTTGTCGGGACCAAAAGCGGCCGAAATAAAAGATCATGATGATACTATTATTTTAGCGGAAAGTCTCCGGTCATTGCAAAAAATGTTTGGCATCAACAAACACCGACTACAGGAAAAGCTACAGTGGTTCAAAATTTTTAATTGGACAATAGATCCTTACACCCGCGGCTCGTACTCCTATTCAACCTTAGATACATATGTAGCCAGAAGGTTACTGGCCGAGCCCTGTGAGGATACTTTGTTTTTTGCAGGTGAAGCTTTGTACGACGGACCGGAAATGGGAACTGTAGAAGCTGCATTAACTAGTGGAGCAGAGGTAGCTGCCGCCATCCTGGCCGGTAGCAAAGCGTTATAGAAGAGTTTGCTACGAGCCCGAATGTTGAAGCTGTGAAGATGTTGAATTGCAACACTTTGAAAAAGTTACAACGCTGTCAACTCCATTAGTAATTACTTTTGTTCGATTTTTAATGGTACTCAATCAGCAGAAATTTAATTAGAAAATAACCGGCGGCAGCCTGTAGAAATTATTAGAAATTATATGCACAATAATCCTTTCAGCTCGTTTTGGATGGCGGGGTACGAGTGTACCGACAAGCTAAATGCGTTTGGCAACAGGGTTGATTTTTTACACCAAACCGGTCATCTGCAATTAATTGATCATGACTATCAACTGCTATCGGCATTTAATATTAAAACGGTTCGTGAAGGGATCCGGTGGAGCCAGGTAGAAAAGCGCGCCTATCAGTATGACTGGAGTACTGTAAAGTATATGCTTGAACGCGGTAAGGCACACGGTATACAACAGCTTTGGGATGTTTGTCACTTTGGTTTTCCTGACGACCTCTCACCCCTTCACCCGATGTTTGCAAGACGTTTTGCAGCCCTTTGCAGGGCGTTTGTAAAAATGTATCGCGATTTTGATCCTTACGCAAGTCTTATCGTTACCCCGATAAATGAAGTTAGCTTTTTGTCTTGGCTTGGCGGCGACCAAAAAGGCACATCTCCCTATTGCACCGGGCACGGATGGCAGGTAAAGTACGCTTTGATGCGTGCTTATATTGAAGGCGTGGCAGCTTTAAAAGAGGCCGATCCTTCCATCATCATTCTTACTACAGAACCGCTTATTAATGCAGTTCCCGAATTTGGTGCAAGCGAAGAACGTGCTGAGGAGGTACGTATTTGGCACAATTATCAATATCAATCCGTTGATATGCTGTGTGGATTTGTAAGTCCTGAATTAGGTGGTAAGCCAGAATACCTTGACATTGTTTGTGTAAATTATTATTACAGAAACCAGTGGGAATTTCAAACGTTTACGCCGCTTTTCTGGAAAAACACGCCGCCTGACCCACGATTTGTACCTCTAAGAGGCTTGTTGCTCGAAATTTATGAGAGATTTCAAAAACCAATAGCCCTTACCGAAACAAGCCACCCAAAAGAAGACCGGCCCGAATGGATGAATATGATTGGAGAAGAAACTGCGGCAGTCATAGAACAAGGAGTACCTTTTTATGGCATCTGCCTCTACCCTATTGTAGATCGACCTGATTGGGATCATTTAACTCCATGGCACAACGCCGGACTCTGGGACGCGCAACTATACGAGAACGAACCCCCCGGCAGAGTCCTGTACGAACCTTATGCCCAGGCTTTATTAGAATGCCAGGAATTGATTGGAGAAGCACAGGAACGTGCCAACATAAAAGTGGCATAGACTGGCACAAATTTTTTAAGAACTAGGCAAAATAAGAGTATGAGCACTAATGATAATGCAGCAGTTCCCAACAATCCTTCCAGTAATAGTGACGTAAATGTAACCAGGCAAAACACACTGCTGGCCGGTGACATTCACGATTCTCCTAAAGATGAAGAAAAAATGAAACCTGAAACGGTCATCATTGATCTTCCTGATGTAAGTGATATACCCGGCCAGGAAAGTATTATTGTTCCCGTTTTTGGTGAAATGGCAGATACCACCATCTCCTCAGATGATGAAGAAGGGGTTGGACTTTTTGATGACGATGAAGTTGATGAAGATACAGACCTGGTAATGGGTAATGAGGCGGATGTTTCCGAAACAGAAAAAACACTGCTTACAAGAGCGGATAAAGATATGCC
>JALYZZ010000027.1 GCA_030948675.1 Bacteroidota bacterium
TAAAAAAATCGAAAGAAAAAGAAGGGAAAAAGAGTGGGTAAAGTACTTTGCATGCCAGGCATGCAGAAAGAATTTTCTCATTTAGCAAGTTTTTTTAATTTAAAATTTCTTTTAATCGTTAGTAGCAGGTAAAACAGACATATTGTCTGCATCTAATGCTGCTTCGCGAAATAAATATAGAACAAAAGCTTACAAAAAGAATTTGTTAAGATAATTTAAGCCAATACGGTTTCATAATAATCTGGAAGAAGACATTGACGAATTGAGCGCGGCAAACAGAGAAATTAAAATATTGAAACTTGAAAAGAAGCTAGCAAAACATGAAGTATGAAAATTATCTTATATTGTAATCTAAACAAAACAAATGAAAACCCTCTTCTTTCTCATCTTTGCATTTTTGATGACCAGTTCCTCTTTTGCACAATTTATTGTGACATTGAAAAATGAAGATGGTTATTTAAAAAACGCAGATGGAAGCTTAGTTCAAAAAACTACCACATTTGTAGAAGAGGGATCAAAATCGCTGCCCGAAAGAAATTGTGCAACTATATTAAAAACTACCGATGGAAAGGTGTATAAAAATGTTAAGGGCCACATTGATCTTGAAACTGAAAAATTTGTTTTCTTAGTTAATGAGCAGGAATTTAATTGCACTTTACCAATCGATCAGATAGTTTTTGACAGTTGTGACGCGGTCTCAAAACCGGCACTCTTTAAGACTGGTTATCCGGCAATTGATAAACAAAATGAAAAGAGTCTATACCTGGTGCTGTCGCAGGGAAAGGCAACGCTTCTTAAACATTACGTAGTAACGTGGCAAGATATTACCCCTTTTAACACCACAAATACTACAAGAACTTATAAACAAATGGAGCAGTATTATCTCTTTTTGAACGGGAAAATGGTCCGGTTGGAAAAGAACAAAGATAACCTTCGGGAGCTGTTGGAAATACAGCGCGATTACATATCTCTGAATAAGCTGAACCTAAAAAAAGACGAGGACGCAACCAAATTCGTCGACTATTATAATTCCCTCTGATGCCATTTCTTTACGACTATAAATTCCCAATCCCTATCCTTACGTAACCTCTCACCGATCGTTTCTAAACTTACACAAATGCAAAACATTATCAAGCGCAGAAACTTCGTCAAAAGTTTAATAGCCGCGCCCACCCTTGCCACACCGGGATTTTTTTTGGCGGTGTCTCCATTGCTTAAACGAGACGCAGGAAAAACATCTGCTGGTTCAAAACTAAGAATAAGCCTCAATGCCTATTCTTTCAATGATCCCCTTACAAAGAAAAAAATGACTTTAGATGATCTTCTTGATTTTTGTGCAGACAACGAATTTGATGCTGTTGACCTAACTGGTTATTATTTTCCCGGATATCCCGCTGTTCCTGAAGACAATTATATCTATCATTTGAAGCAAAAAGCGCACAAACTAGGTTTGGATATTAGTGGCACGGGTATTAAAAATGATTTTACAAATCCTGATAAGACTAAGAGAGAGGAAGAAGTTAAGCTGATAAAGAGATGGATTGAAGTGGCTGCAAAACTTGGGGCACCTGTAATTCGAATTTTTACAGGTATTCAAATACCCGAAGGCCACACCTGGGATGAGACAGCCGCATGGATGGTAAAAGATCTGCAGGAATGTGCGGCATACGGCAAGCAACACGGGGTGTTAGTTGGCATACAAAATCACAATGATTTTATAAAAACAGGAGAACAGGCGCAAAAAATAATCGAACAGGTAAACTCTGATTGGTTCGGTCTTGTACTGGACATTGGAAGTTACCGCACTGGAGATCCTTACAAACAAATTGAAAGCACTGCTAAATATGCGGTAAACTGGCAGCTAAAAGAATTAATGTTTATAGACGGAAGCGAACAAAAAACAGATCTCAAAAAAGTAATAGGTATCATTAAAGCGTCAGGTTACCGTGGTTATCTGCCCATTGAAACGCTTGGTGCAGGAGATCCTAAAGTGAAGGTGCCGGTATTTTTAGCCGAGGTAAGGGCGGCATTGGGAGCCTAAGACTTATTTGTTATTTGATTTAAAATGCTTGCACTCTTCATGTAAAAAAGCCGCTTAGCAATTAGCTGAAGCGGCTTTTTTATAGAAATGAGTGATATAGATTTAACAACACACGCCACCGCCGTAAAAAAAAGTGGATGCACATACTTCTACACTTCGATATAGATAATAGAAGAGGCACTTAAAATAGCCACTATAGGTAAAGTAAGTAACCATGACAACGCAATCTTTGATATGCC
>JALYZZ010000030.1 GCA_030948675.1 Bacteroidota bacterium
GGCAAAACATCTTACCTTCTTACTATTTAAACAAGCTTTTCGCTTTTTTTGGTTAGCTGCAATCCATAATTTTTTTTATACCGGATTGAAACAAATAAAAATAAACTTCTCGCTGCACTGTCATAATACTTTAAATTTTACAGGTATGAGGAATCACTGATTGGTTTTTGTTTCAAAAACAGCAGAGCAAACCTTGCAATAATAAAATCAACAGAAACACCTATTTCACACTTCAAAAAATTACACTCATGACTATTGCAGATTTATTTTTTAAATATTATTTTTATTCTTAACAGGGTGGCTTCGCTGGATTAGTTAAAGTCTTAAGAATAATAGCAGAATTGCAATCGCTCACTTGCTCCACACACTTCTTAAAACCTACTACAATGAAACTACTTTCTATTCTATTTTTTCTTTTTGTTTCTATACACACTTATTCCCAAAAAATTACAGGTCAGATTTTAGACGATACTGGGAATCCTTTACCAGGTGCAACTGTTGTATTGTATAAAAAAGGCGATACTGCATTTAATAAAACAACCCTTACCGGCAATGCGGGGGTTTATACTTTCAATAAAATTGCAAAAGGTGACTATCTACTTAAAATTACCAATATTGGTTTTAGCAATTACAATTCTGGTTCTATCGTATGTGATGGGAAAGAAGTAAAAACAATTGGATCAATTAAATTGATTAAAAATGCAACTGCTTTAAAAAATGTCGTGGTAACAACTATAAAACCAGCTATTGAGGTAAAAGCTGATAAAATTGTTTTTAATGTTGAGAACAACATCACTGCGGCGGGGTTAGATGGAATTGATTTATTAAGGCGTGCACCGGGGGTAATGATCGATGAAGATGATAACATTAGCCTTGCAGGAAAAAGTGGTTTGCAAATTTATATAGACGGAAGACCCTCACCTTTAAGCGGCAAAGACTTAACTACCTTTTTGCGTAGCCTTCGTTCTACAACTATTGAAGCTATTGAAATAGTCAATAATCCTTCTGCAAAATATGATGCGGCCGGTACTGGGGGCATCATAAACATCAGACTTAAGAAGAACAAAATTACAGGTACAAACGGCACTGTAAATGCAGAGTATCAACAAGGAGTATTTGCAAAATATAACACCGGCTTCTCTCTTAATCATCGTAATGACCGTATAAACCTTTACAGTAATTATTCGCTCAACAAATCAATTACGCTCTTTGCTCTCGACGTATACAGAAATGTTTCCGACAGCATTTTTGATGTAGCTAGTGAAAACATTAGTCACAACCTCGGACACACCTATAAAGCCGGCGTAGATTATTTTATAAATAACAAAAGCACCATAGGTTTAATGGCTGATGGCTCACTCTCTGATTACAACTCTTCTTTAAACAGTAACAACTATATTAAATATGGTCCTTCCAATAAAACTGACCGGTTGTTGGTTGCAAATAACAGAAGTAATGGCAAGCGAAATAATTTTAATTATAATCTTAATTACCATTATACTGATACATCAGGCCGGGATCTTAATATAGATGCCAACTATGGCCTCTTCAACAGTAATAATATCCAGTTACAACCTAATATTTTTTACGATTCAACCATGGGCAATGTTTTATCATCAAAAGTGTATTCGATGTTTACACCTTCCGATATTAATATTTATACGCTCAAAGCTGATTATGAAAAGAGTTCTAAAAAAGGTAAGTTTGGAATAGGGGTAAAACTTGCTTTAATTAACAGCGATAACACTTTTGGCTTTTTCAATCACGATAAACAGGATAAACTCTGGTATGACTCCACATACAGCAACCACTTTATTTATAAAGAAAATATAAATGCGGCTTATGTTACATATTTAAGAAACTACAAAAATTTTCTGCTTCAAATAGGATTACGTTTAGAAAATACAAACACAACAGGTCAATCTATCGGTTTCACAAACAAAATATCGGGTACTTACCTCCCAAATGATACTCTGTTCAAAAGAAAATATACCAACTTGTTTCCAAGCGCATCCATTACTTTAAATAAAAATCCTAAAAATCAATTTACATTATCTTACAGCAGAAGAATTAACAGGCCATCTTATCAAAATCTAAATCCTTTTGAATACAGAGGGGATGAATATGGCGGTTTCAAAGGCAATCCTGATCTTAAACCCTCATTTGCTCATAGTGTTAGTATTACAAACGTTTACCATTCTAATTTAATAACCAGTATTGGTTATACATTCACAACCGATCAAATTGTGTCTCTGTCTGATACTGTTGACAGGGTTAAAAGTTTTTATATACCCCGCAACCTAGGTAAAAGCAAAAATTTAAGTTTTATAATAAACTACTCCTACCGAAAAAAATGGTATTCTTTAACTGCCGGAGTAACGGCTTTTTATAATCATAACACTTCTGATTATGGTAGAGGCCGTACAGTAGATTTAAAAGTATATGGAGCGAATGTTTTCGCTCAAAATGATATTAAATTGGGTAAGGCATGGACAGGCAGTTTATCAGGAAGGTACAACTCGCCCGCTTTATTTAGAGGTATCATGAAAAGTAGCGGGTATTTTGTAGCAGATGCAGCAATACAAAAAATTTTGCTGAAGGAAAAAGGCACGTTGAGAATAAACTTCTCAGATGTATTTGCTACTACCAACTGGAACGCTTCAAGCACATTTGCAGGGCAATATGTTTTTGCAAAAGCTTATTGGGAGCCGAGGCAATTAAGGATTTCGTTTAGCTACCGTTTTGGAAATACTAAAATAAAACAGGCACGTATGCGCAGGACAGGTATTGAAGACGAAGCAGGCCGAACTAACAGCAGTAATTAATCAATTTCTCACTTCCATTTAAAGACTTTCGCTGTACCAAAGAAAAGTAGCTCTGTAATCAAAGAAGTAGTTTCTTTGACTGATTATAAATCAACTTTGGATCATGGAAAGTAAAAAACATTTTTTCATAAAAGGCAACATCGTTGATATAATAAACAAAAGAATTTCCGCCGGGCGCATAGAAGTGGCAGATGGAATTATAAAAAAAATTGAAAAAATAGCGGATAGTGAAATTGAACAACCGTTTATACTTCCTGGATTTATAGATAGTCATGTGCATATTGAAAGCAGCATGATAATACCGTCTGAATTTGCACGACTAGCCGTTGTACATGGTACCGTTGCCACGGTAAGCGACCCACATGAAATTGCAAATGTGTGTGGAATAGGGGGTGTTGAATATATGATACACAACGGAAATCAGGTGCCTTTCAAATTCAATTTTGGCGCGCCAAGCTGTGTGCCGGCAACTAGTTTTGAAACAGCGGGAGCAGCATTAGACTCGGTTGCCGTAGAAGCGCTTTTACAACGCGACGAAATAAAATACCTAAGTGAAATGATGAATTTTCCCGGCGTTTTATTTAACGACGAAGAAGTAATGAAAAAAATTGCCGCAGCTAAAAAGCTACACAAACCTATTGATGGACATGCGCCGGGTTTAACCGGAGCAGAAGCAAGGCAATATATTGATGCAGGCATAAGTACGGATCACGAATGTTTTACGGAAGCGGAGGCGAAGGAGAAGCTGCAACACGGAATGAAAATACTAATTAGGGAAGGCAGTGCTGCAAAAAACTTTGAAGCACTCGCAGGCCTGCTGCATGAACATCCTGACAATATGATGTTTTGCAGTGACGACAAGCACCCTGATAGCCTGGTTGAAGGCCATATAAATAAGCTTTGTGCACGTGCTGTAGCAAAAGGAATAGATGTTTTTAATGTGTTACAAGCTGCATGCATAAACCCTGTTTTGCATTATGGTCTAGATGTCGGCATGCTTAAAGAAGGCGATCCTGCAGATTTTATAATTGCAAAAGATTTAACCAATTTCGACATTATTGCTACATACATTAACGGCCAATTGGTGGCCGAAAAAGGCGTTACAAAAATAGCTTCGGTACCGTCAAATCGTATCAATCACTTTCAGTGCAATCTTACCACGCCGGCAGATTTTGCAGTAATCAACGACATTGGTTTAAACCAACAAATATCTGTGATAGAGGCTTTGGATGGACAACTAATTACTAATAAAATAAGCATCCCTCGTTCAACTCTTGAGGGAAATAATAACCGTTTGGTCAGCAATACAAACGAGGATATTTTAAAAATAGCGGTGATTAACCGTTACTATGAGGCACCGGTTGCCAAAGCCTGGATAAAAAACTTTGGTTTAAAAGAGGGTGCAATTGCTTCATCAGTAGCGCACGACAGCCACAACATTATTGTTATAGGTGTAGATGATGCTAGCATGAGTAAAGCGGCAAACCTTGTTATTAGTGAAAGAGGTGGTGTTAGCTGTGTTTCCTTAAAAGAGTCTATGGTTATAGGTCTTCCGGTTGCAGGCTTAATGAGTGATAAAGACGGTTATGAAGTGGCTGAGCAATATATGCA
>JALYZZ010000040.1 GCA_030948675.1 Bacteroidota bacterium
CGTTTATCTTTTGCATGGATGAGCTTCATTTGGTCAACCTTCAACTCATCGCTTGCACATACTTCTAACCTTCCTTCGGATGCTTCCAAATATTGTTCGTTCCATTTGCCCGCACCTGCATAGCGCACATCTATACCAATCTGGTTGCGATGCACCAACGTGCCTCCTAGCCAACCGGCATAAGCGGTAAGCAATACTCCAAGTAGCTCAAGGCCAATTACAATGTAGGGAGACAGGTTTTCGATGTGCTTGCAATACAATGCTATACCAAATATCAAAAGCACAAAAGTATTGACAGTGCCGTGAATGGCAGCCCGCTTTTTTGCAGAACTATTTGGTGGAACCGTGTATTTATAATCAACCAGACCGGGGATGGCAGCACATACAGCTGCAATTATCCCTGCGGTGTGCAGGTATTGCCCTGTTAACCCGAAAGCAACGTCATCTTTAATTATTCGCAACGAATCGAACAGTAAAGTGCCGATGTAAAAGGCTAGCGGAAAGCAGACCAATATCGGATGTATGGGGTGACTTTTGATGTTAGCTTTGCTTCTCATAAGCGTTTTTTCTATTTGCAGCAAAAAGCTTACCCGTTACCAGCACAGTCCTTTCTAATATTTCCGCCACAAGCTTTACCCGTTCACAATATCTTTACTGCGTTATAGAAACAGCAGTAAGCAATGATCATTTTATCATATGTAAGAACCCTACTAAGGTTAAGAAGAGAATTAAAAAAACAGCAGCATTATATAACAACGTTTTTAAATCCCTACCTGAATGAATTACAGCAAAAGTATTCGGGCAGTTTTCGCGATGAACAGCTAAAAAAGATAAGACAGTATTATGGGTTATTTATTCCAACCATCCTCTGCGCCAGTTACAAGCATTTATATGGTGAAACCTATACCAAAAACGAGAGAAAAAGAGCAACACTATTTGGTATTCTCACTCCAGTTGGGGATGACTTATTCGACATAGATAAACTGGATGCCCAAGCCATTAATAAAATTACTTATCACCCGGAAAAATACCAGGCTACCACTTTTTCTGCACGCGTAGCCAGTGAAATACAATCTTTCATGCTTCGGGATGTACCACATCCAAAGGAATATCTGGCGGCCGCAAAAAACGTATTTGAAATACAACTTGAAACCATAAAACAGACCGATCGCACAATAGACGACAAAGAACTCGAGCGAATAACGTATGCGAAAGGCGGGTACTCAGTGATTATCTACCACCAAATTATGGAGAAGCCTGCAAGTGCTGCTATGTGGAAAGTATTGTTTTTTGTGGGAAGCCTGATGCAGTTTGGAAACGATCTTTTTGACCTGTTTAAAGACCTTCGGGACGATATTATAACACTTCCCAACAGGTGCGAAGATTACGAAGGGCTAAGGCAAATGTTTTTGTCAAGGGTGAAGGAATGTAACCGCCTCATTTATGCCCTTCCGTACCCACAGCGCCGCAAGGAAGAATTTGCCATAACCATGCACCTCATCCTTAGCAGAGGGGTAGTGGTAATAGACAAAATGATTAAGCTGGAGCAACAGTTAGGCAAACCATTACATTACAATCAACTGACCCGTAAGCAATTGATCTGCGACATGGAAAAAACAAAAAATATAGTAAAGTGGTTGTATTATTCTTACAAGCTGCCCCGCTTAATTTAATTTGCCAAAACTGCCAGCATCTTCTATGTTTCGACAAATCATTCTTTTTTTTCTCTCGTTTGTTCTTTTGCAGATAAGTGCAAATGCAACTGTGCCTGACTCTGTGTTGATAGATCAATTAATAAGAGAAATTGCTGCAGACCAGATAAAAACGAAGCAGGGAGATTTTGTCAACGGCATGTTTTATAGTTACCGCCAGTATGCGGGCTACGGTCAAAGAACAACCCCAGACGAAAACGTTTTTTTTACGGCGATCCTTTCTTTTGCGCTTAAAAACCTAATGCCTTATTTAAACAGCAACAACCAAAAAATTGCAGACACTATCATTCAAAAAGCGGTTGCAACCTATCCATATTTTATAAACCCCCATCAACTTCCTATTTATTATTTCTGGCACAATGGATATCCTGTAATGCCCCATAGTTACTGGATTAGCAGATCGGGTAAAAAAATCGCAGTGTCGGAAGACCAGGATGACACCGTGATGATTATGATGACGAGCAATCCGGCAGATTCGACTTTGAAAAGGGTAAAAGAATTAATGGATGCCTCTGCAAATGGCAAAAGAAGGTTTACAAAAACTACCTACAAAAAGTACAAATACCTGCCTGCCCATACCACCTACTTTGGTAAAAACATGCTTGCAGACTTCGACTTTGCTGTTCATTGCAACATCGTGTACTTTCTTATGGAAAAGAAGATGCAGTTGACCGGGACGGACTCTGCAACCATTTTTTTATTGCAGCAGTTGATCAAAGAGCGGAAATATCTGACTGATCCTACCTACATTTCTCCTTACTATGTTCATGCACCCATATTGATGTACCATATAGCAAGGTTGCTGGGAAAATTTAAGATAGCTGCATTAGAGCCCTACCGGCAGCAATTAATTACAGATATAAAAAGTGAGCTTAAAAAATCGCGTAACATTATGAATGACGTTATTTTAAGTACTTCGTTATTAAGATTAACAGGCAGCGCCCCTCCCTTACCTATTAAAAATCTTGAAGATTTTAAACGTAGTAACCAGCACGACTTTGTGTTTTACCAGGCCAGGGCTGCTATCCTTTTTCCCAACCCATTTAAGAGAATTTTCCTGCATTTTAGTATGCTCAATTATTATTATTTCTGTCCAGACTATAACAAGGCCTTACTATTGGAGTATTTGGTTGAAAAAAATAAAAACAACGAAGCGTTCACAAAAACAAATTTGTAATGACAGTTTAGCTTTTCAAATCTCTGGTTGTATTGATAAAAATCGGGGCTTTTTGCATCATACCGCTATAACATAATTTCGACATTTTTGATGGAACCAGCGATAGATAACAAAGGCGGTTTATCAGGCAGGCTAATTGATGTTTACCACTATCGGTTTGTTGTAAGCGGTATCAATCCAACGTTGCATTTCTTTTTCTGAAAACCAGTTTTGAAAGAAGCGGTTAGAAAGTAATGTATTCATGCCAATGGTAAAGGCAACAGGCGGAAGTGTATTAACGAGGTTAAAAAACCTTTCTTCTAATCGCAACCGCTTATGAATTTCGCGGTCGTAATGTGCAAACAATTTTTGCTCGAAGCAATTGTGTTGCACCGCTCGCTGCAGAAACGTGGCAGCGGTGAAACCCGAGATCATACCAGAGCCAACACCTTCACCGGAAGTTGGACAGACAATGGATGCTGCATCTCCGACAAGAAGCCAGCCATCACCATGCGCTTTTCGGCCAAGACTGGACATTGGTACGCCCCAACCTCTAACGGTTTCCTGTGGCACCGCCTTTTGAAAGCGGGTAGTTAAATAAGGATCGGTTTCTATCAACCTTTTAAATTCGTTTCTAAGATTAATATTCTTCTTAGCGATGTACTTACTGGCCATTCCAAAACCTACATTCGCTTCTCCACTTTGAAAGGGAAATATCCAGAAATACGATAACGGCAGACTCTTTGGAAAATATACTTCAATCAGGTTTTCTGCGTGAGTGCCTTCTACGCCCTTCCAGTATTGTCTTAATGCTGCAGCATAGTGTGTACGATCAATCTTTCTTTCACCAAGTTGTTGTATCACAACAGAATGATCTCCATCTGCACCAACTAAGAACTTTGCTTCAATTTCAATCTTCCCCGTTTTTTTATTTCCGGTTAGCTTCCAGGTTTCGCCGTCCTTTTCAATTTTTACAATCCTCGTTCCTAAATGCACATCTGCAAATTCTGTTCGTAAACGTCGCACTAACAAGTTGTCGAAGCTGCTTCTCTTGCCCGTATAAAACAAAGGCTTGTCAATGTGTAATTGATGATGTAGTTGCGGCTTACGCATTAAGTCCACCTGCTTTAAACCGGGCAGTATAAAACGTATGCCTTGCGAAGGGGTAAAGTTAGGATTGGCAGCAAGTTCGTCTCTTGCTATTGCCGGATCAATATTATTTAATACTCTTATTACGTTCAGATCGAGGCCATCCCCACATATTTTATCTCTTGGAAATTCGGCAGCATCCACTATTACGTGGTGAATGCCCATTTTACTTAACATAATAGACGCCGTAGCACCGGCAGGCCCCGCTCCTACTATACAAATTTGCGACTTTATGGTTTCGGTCATTACTGCCTGCTAAACTTTACATTAAAAAATAGTCGATGAAAACAAGGGCACGTTTTTGCAGAAATTGTCAAGTTGTATGGGCGATGCATTGTTAAGATCCAGATAGTGTTTTACAATGCTTCTGCTTCCTTT
>JALYZZ010000075.1 GCA_030948675.1 Bacteroidota bacterium
AATCTTAATTGAATACATCGCGCCGACTATTGTTTCTTTCGACGGCCCCTGGGTAGTATGATCTGCCTGGATAGTAAGGTAAGATGTTTCACTTACTCCAAAACGAACCCCTGCTGAGTACACCCACTTTGGACTTAATTCGATTTCGGGGCGGTGGTAAAAACTGTTTTTAGGACGATTTAAGTGGTGAAAGCCAACACCTATATAATAATTATCATCAGGCCGGTCTGGAGATAAGGCAGAGCTAAAAGTCATACCTACACTTCCGTCTAAATATGAAAAATTGTCGTTTACAAACGACTCACCATCTGCTAAAGACGGATTATAACCATTTCCATCGTACTGGCTGTTGGTAGTCATTTTGCTGCGGTCTATTCGCCGTTGAACCAGCCCTCCCATAAATCCCAGGGAGAGATATGTGCTTTTGTCAGAGCCCAACGCTTTGTGATAATTTACTGCCGGTAAAACGTTGGTGGTAGTAAAATTTGTTGTCCCGGCTTTATCGTAGACCAGTTGTAATCCGGTTGTAATAAAGTCATCCGCCTGGCCGATGGGCTTTTTATATTCTATATTAAAAGAACCGGTTTTGTAAGGTACTGTAACACTCGCCCACTGGTCTCGATAAACTCCTTGCACCCTAATATCGCCATTAAATAGACCGGCGAGAGACGGATTACGCAACAGTGGCGTCTCAAAAAATTGGGAAAAATGAATATCCTGGGCTTCCGCTTTATCCGGTAAAAGACATGCCAGGACGGTGGCACCTATTAAAAGATTTCGAAAGATTGTCATAGCACGGGGTTGGATACCAGATATAACGTCAACTTTTTTAATTTATTGAATGGAACGTCTTTTTCATGTTCTATTTAAAGCGGATTGAGGAAACATCAGCACATATTCAGCATACCCTTTGTGGCAAATCTAATTCGTTTGAGTTTCCACCACTGATAATTATAATTCTTTCTTTAAAAAATTCCCGTTGTCAACAAGTTGCACTTTTAAGCCTTTTTTTAACCTATACAATACTTGCACAAAACAAAGAGCCCATAAACGCGGCCAAAAAAGGTTAGCAAACGTTAACATTAGGTATCGGTCATAAACCCAACTTGTCGGTGAAACTTGCCTGGTTAAAATAACCTATCCATATGTTGTTGTAGGTCTGTGGTAGGCTTAGTAGACTGGGCAAAAACTATCGTGTAGCCACCAGAAATAAAATATGGGTAATTATACTTTTATTCATTGTTTTAGTTTTTTACTTTTTTAGTGTACAGGCAGTGTGCTGCTTTTGATGCTTTGGTTGCGACGCTTCATTCATCTTGTATAAATTCTTTTGAGCCTTCGCAGCCGGCGTGCTAAGGGCAGTATACCAACCATAAAAACGACGAGAATAAATTGATGCTTTACTTAAAAAAAGGGCAATGTAGAAACTTGTCCGTTACCGATTGCTCGCCACTGTGAAAACAGACGTTAGGGGTGGATTCGAAGCACCTTTGATGGTTTTGCAGACCAACGCAACGCCTATCCTCTCGGCTAACGCAACTTTGTAGAAATTAGTTTAAATGTTTACACGATCGTTCTTACCTGCCTCAATTATAAATAATAGTTGAAAGAGGCGTCGCAACAATGACGCTATGAAAAGCTACAAGCAGGTTCACAAAAAATTGTTTTGCAGATTATCACTTTAACAGGTTATCAAATGTGAAAGCGACATAATACAAACCGCCAATTGTCGGGCCGCCGGCATACTGCAAATAGCGATGATTGAGCATATTCGAAGCGCCAAGTTTAATATTAGTATTGGCTTTGGGTAGGCGAAAGGCAACCTGCGCATCGATGGTGCTATAAGCGGCAATATCTCCGGTCGCGAGTGGGCTCTCCCACAAAAAAGCATTTTGCCATCTCCAAACAATATTAAATCCAACATTTTTGGCTATTTGACGGTTTCCAAACGAAAGGTTGGTCGACCAATCGGGGGTATTGAAGCCCGTAACGAAAATGTCATTTGCCTCGTTTGACTTTATCTTGTTATAATTGACGTTTCCGGAGATCGTATATTTTTTATAAAAATTATAGGTGATACCTAAAGCAGACCCATAGTTGCGGTAGGTGTTTTTAGCATTGGTAAAAACACGGTATCGGTCCTGGCCTTTGCTTGCAGTAGTTGTTGCAGTGGCAGTAGTTGCATCGCTATTTCTATCGAGCATAGCAAGCACAGATGCATCGGAACCTACCATTTCGCCCTTGGGAACAAAGACCTGCACCTGTCCTAAAAACCCGTCGTACTGGTTGCTATAGGCGTCAATATCTAACACCAGCTTATTGTTGAATAAGACACTTTTATAGCCAGCTTCCAAAGAATTGATGCGCTCAGGACGGGCTTTAGGAAGATTGGCAACCTGCAATAGATTTCTATTGGCTAACGCTGCCTGGTCACTATTGCCGGCAGCACTAACTGCAGCATTAAAATTAATAACTGACGTTTGTGTGTAACTGTTTTCAAGATAACCTAAACCTTCATTAATGTAAGACAGACTGCCTACTCGCTTAACTCTGCCATTGTTTACGTAAGACAAGGCTTCAAACAGGGCAGGAAAACGATACCCCTGCTGCCATGTAATCCGAAAGTTATGATTCTTTTGATACGTATACACCGCAGCCAGGCGTGGGGTAACCTTGGGATCAAAATCCGGGTTATAGTCATAGCGAAGAGATGAAAACAACTTTAATTTTTCATTGAAAAAAGTTTTTGTTGCCTGGGTAAAACCGCCGAATTTTTGGTAATGAACATTGCTACCAAAGCTTCCATCAGGCAAAGGCTTGTTGCGATCTGCAATGGAACGGGAAAAGTCTACAAAATTATTTCCGTCAGGAATAATTTCATAAATCCGTGCGTCGCCTCCTATTAGCAAATCTATAATTTTCACCTGCTTCGACAAGTCCCATTGTCCTTCTGTATGGTATAACCTGCTTTTCTGTATTAGCGCTGCTCCGCCAGTTTCGGGCGCATCGGGTAACTGGCTCGATTTAATATCCCAGTTATTAATTTTAATGATTGTATTCTTCAATCCGTCGAACGTCGGAGTTCCCGGTTCAACACGTCCTGCGTCTGCTATTGATCTCGCGTATTGAGTAGCAGTAACAAGATCAGCCCCATCATTTAGTTTAGCAACAAGCGCCGTTTTGTACTTTGCCGCCCACGCATTATTACTTCCGCCACTGGCAAGATCGAGGTTATCGGCTAGTGGTTTCACATTGTAAGAGTCCCCAGTATTCTCTATAGAAATATAAGTGCGAATAACATAATTGCTTCCTTTTAATTCGAGTTTGTGATTTTGTACAACAACATTATCCAATTGCATTTTATTACCTCTTTGAAACACCCCATCCATTTTGCCTATCCGGTAAGAATAAGACAGCTCTGCTTTATCATTTAACCGATAATGCAAAGCTGCGTCGAACTTTAGGTTATCAACTTTAGGGCTTACAAGATCGGTTTCCCAGTAGCCGGTGCGTGCTACACGCAATGTTTGGTTGGTGGCACCATTTATATTTAGTCCGCTAATTGACACCACATTACTACCAGCGAGGGCGTCATCACCATATTTATTCCACGCATCAAAGGCAACGTTGTTATTTCCACTCAACTGCGGAAAGCCGGGATTAGCACTTTTAAGATTGTTTGTGTTTTGATCTAACCTGGTATTAGACCTCCAATCTATGCCCTGCATATAACTGCCGTTTATTTTAAACGCCCATTTATTGTTAAAAGCTTTTGCGTAACGCACTGCTGTCTCTGTTAGTACACTCAAATCGTGATCAATGCCATCTACATGATTAATTCCTGTTTTTTGATACACACTTAAGCCCTGGTATAGAAAAGGACTTTTGGTAAGTAAATTAGCCATTCCGTTAATTGCGTTCATGCCATAGAGTGCTGAGGCGGCACCTGGTGTAATCTCTATGCTGGCAATGTCTAACTCTGTTGGTCCGATAGCGTTACCAAACGGCACGCCTA
>JALYZZ010000091.1 GCA_030948675.1 Bacteroidota bacterium
AAAGCTTATGCTTACGGCTCACTTCTTTTAAAAGATCTTTTGAAAGATCGTGCTGCATTTCTGCGTTATACATAGTTGCATCGACCTGCAGTGCTGCTCCACGATCCCAATCATTAATTGTCCTCAATTTATCAATAAGTTCTTCTATCTGCGTTGTATGTGGCGCTGGTCGTGCGTTGTCTGCGTAATTTCTTGCAACAGTCATCGCTTGAGGTATCGCTACTCCATTACTGACCGATGTATTAAATTGATTACTGAAGTCTCTATACCAGGTGTCATCCGTTTTAAAACTGCGGTCTATATTCTCCGCCATTGAACGTATGTTATAAGAGTTACCTGTATTTTCTGTGTTTGCGTAAGCTCTTACCACAATGCTATTTGTTTTAAGAGCAAATGCGTGCTGGCCGGTTATATAATTATCAAGCCTGAAACGGTTTGTTCGCTGATAAATAGTGTTGCTATGGGCAAATCGAAACGTATAAGAAAGTTCTGCCTTTTTTACGCGATAAGCCAATGTAACATCACTCTTAAAGTTTGCTAAAGCATAATCGCTTACATCTTTTTCTGCATAACCCGTTCTGCTTGCCACATATTGTTTACCATTTAAGGTTAAGGTTCTACGGTTCGATGACTCATCTGCATACACATTCACCAAATCTTTTCCGGGGTTTTCAACACCGGTTAAATTGGTGGAAGCATTTGCTGCAGGGTTAAGGTCCATACGATTATCAGCGTACCAGTCGGTGCCGGCCGAATACACTGCATTGATCTTAAAGGCAAATTTATTTTTGTAAGATTTAGCCCAACGAAGAGCGGTTTCACTAAAAACGACAGCGCTACGATTATCGTCGTTTATATGATTAACGCCGGTACGTTGCGATATGCTTACTCCCTGGTAGATAAAAGGATCTTTGGTAATGAAATTAGCGGTTCCATTAATAGCATTCATTCCATAAATGGCAGAAGACGATCCGGGAATAATTTCTACGCTATTGATATCAAGATCACCCGGACCAAGTGCGTTTGCCATTGGAGCACCAATATGAGGTGCCTGTATATCCATACCGTCTACCATTTGAACGAACCGTACATTAGTGGTATTTGTAAAGCCTCGTGCATTTATTACTTTAAATCCGAGACTGGGAGTGATCATTTGTATGCCTTTTACATTTTCAATTGCATCAAAAAAAGAAGGTTGGGCAGACCTGCGAATACTTTCAGATGTAAGTTTTTCTATACTTACCGGAGATTGTAAAATTTTTTCTTTTTGACGTGTTGCGGTCACTACAACACCCGGCAATTCTGCCGCGCCATTTGTCAAAGAAGAATCTTCCTGTCCATTACTTACAAATGATAACAGTTGAAGACTTGTAAGCAGAAATATAAAAAAGTAAAAAGGCCTATTCATCCTCGTTATTTTCCTAAAGATATAACGCCATGCCTAAAAAACGTTTAGCTAACCTGCTTAATACATTTTTTTTTGGTACCAGCTATCGTTTTTTAAATCATCATTCTTGCGTCGCACTCTTCTACTGCAAAATCTTTCTGGTACATTCACTAAAAGAGAATTTATCTTATACTGATATGAATGGAAAATCAAAGAGAATTAAAATGCTGAGTTTCTTGTTCTAAAAAGTCCATAAACCGTTCACGTAAGTGATAGTGATAAGCGATGAGTTGTTTTGCTTCTGTCGTAATAATCGAACCTCCTCCTTTTTCACCGCCAGTGTGTGTAATAACAAGTGGTTTTAAAGCTTGTAAATTCAAGGCACTAATCATCTGCCAGGCTTTTTTATAAGACATACCCATTTGTTTGGCAGCTTTGTTAATCGAGCCTGTTTCGTCAATTCTCTCCAGCAATTCAACCCTGCCGGGACCAAAAAAACGTTCACCATCACATTCAATCCAAAGGCTGCCTGTGACCTTATATTTAGATTTTTTTCTTAAGAAGGATTTACCAATGGTTTGAACCATACAAATTCTTTTGACTAATACAAGTTAGCAAAGTATTTTAAAACATGAAACGAAGACTGCGGTGAACTATCCCTCATTCTTCAGCCTAATACACCTATGATTGTAACCCGTGCGTATTATCAGGGCCTGCCGTTTTTAGCCCTTCATCGGGCTTTTTAAATTTTTTAACCAAATCATTTCTTTGTAAAAGTCAGTGATACACCGGGAGGCAATAAGACTTTGTCGCATGCAAGGCCTAATTTGCAACAAAATAATATTTTACATTGCCTATCTACAATCTTATAACACTCATCATTGTTTTAACTGCGTTATTCGGATATATCAATATCAGATTTATAAAGTTGCCAGGCACAATTGGTGTAATGCTGATCTCATTGATTGCTTCATTAGTCATTGTTGGTATTGGGCTACTAGACCCTATTTTTTTTGTTAAAACAAAAAAGTTAATTAGTGCCATCGACTTTCATACTGCCTTAATGAAAGTTATGCTAAGCTTCTTGTTATTTGCCGGTGCCATTCATATTGATATAAACCTTCTTAAAAAAGAAGGTATGTCAATTTTTACATTTTCCACAATAGGAGTTTTGATTTCAACCTTTGTTGTAGCAGCGTTATTTTTTGGTGCTGCAAAACTATTTGGTCTTTCTATTGATTTTTTGCCTTGTCTGTTATTTGGTGCATTAATTTCTCCCACTGACCCTATTGCAGTGTTGAGTATTTTAAAAAATGCTAAAATTCCTTCTACTTTAGAAATGAAAATCAGCGGAGAAAGTTTGTTTAATGATGGAGTTGCGGTAGTGGTATTTGTTACAATTGCGGAGATCATAGGGGTTGGCACCGAACACATTTCAGTTACGCAAATAGGAGGATTGTTTTTAACACAGGCATGCGGAGGTATTTTCTTTGGTGTTACTTTAGGCTGTATAGGATTTCTTGCTTTACGCTCTATCGACAGTTACATTGTTGAAGTTTTAATTACTTTGGCAATAGTAATGGGGGGGTATCTTATGGCCGACTTTTTACAGGTAAGCGGGCCACTGGCCATGGTAGCTGCGGGCATTATTACAGGCAATAAAAGCAGGGAAGAAGGGATGAGCGATGTTTCAAGGGATTATATTGATAAGTTTTGGGAAATGATGGATGAAGTTTTAAATGCCATCCTGTTTTTACTGATAGGATTTGAAATGCTTATCATCCAGTTTAATTCCGTTGTATTTTGGCTGGGTTGTGTCTCCATTGTTATTGTTTTGGCTGCACGCTATACTTCAGTAGCAATACCTATTTCCATTTTAAAGTATAAAAAAACCTTTGAAAAAAATGCGATACCTATCTTAACCTGGGGAGGTCTGCGGGGCGGTATTTCCGTTGCTTTGGCACTATCACTGCCTGCTTCAGCTTTTAATGAAGTGTTTGTTTC
>JALYZZ010000104.1 GCA_030948675.1 Bacteroidota bacterium
CTTCTTCGAACTCCGCATCAGTCACATGCTCGCCCTGGTCAGCTCCGGCGTCAGGACCTTGTTGACCATTACCACCTGGTTGTCCACCACCAGCATCTTGAGTTGCTTTGTACATGTCTTCGCTTGCAGCAGTCCATGCATTATTCATTTCGGTTAACGCAGAGTCAATCTGAGCAAGATCCTGAGACTTATGAGCGTCTTTCAATTTGTTTAAGGCACTTTCAATAGGCGCTTTTTTATCAGCAGGAATTTTGTCTCCATACTCTTTCAATTGCTTTTCAGTCTGGAATATTAAGCTATCAGCCTGGTTAATTTTCTCAACTTTATCGCGCGCTTCTTTGTCAGATGCTTCGTTGGCTTTTGCTTCATTTTTCATCTTTTCAATCTCTTCCTTGCTTAAGCCGCTACCAGCTTCGATACGGATATTTTGAGTTTTTCCGGTCCCTTTATCCTTTGCACTTACGTGTAAGATACCGTTAGCGTCAATGTCAAAAGTTACTTCAACCTGGGGTACACCTCTTGGAGCTGGTGGAATACCATCAAGGTTGAACATACCTAAGCTTTTATTTTGATTAGCCATTGGTCTTTCACCCTGCAACACATGTATTTGAACACCGGGCTGGTTATCGCTTGCTGTAGAAAATACTTCTGTTTTCTTGGTTGGGATAGTTGTATTGCTTTCAATCAACCTGGTCATTACACCACCCATTGTTTCGATACCGAGGCTAAGCGGAGTAACGTCAAGTAACAATACATCTTTTACCTCGCCAGTTAACACCCCACCTTGAATTGCCGCACCAATTGCCACAACTTCGTCGGGGTTAACTCCTTTGTTTGGCTTTTTGCCAAAGAATTTCTCAACGATTTCCTGCACTCTTGGTATACGAGTACTACCACCTACCAAAATCACTTCATCAATTTGAGAAGTATTGTAACCAGCATCTTTCAAAGCAAGTTCACACGGTTTCAAACATCTTTGAAACAGATTATCGCTCAATTGCTCGAATTTAGCACGGCTTAATTTCTTTACGAGGTGCTTAGGTACACCATCAACGGCAGTGATGTAAGGAAGGTTAATTTCAGTTTCTGAAGAAGAACTTAATTCAACCTTAGCTTTTTCAGCGGCTTCTTTCAAACGCTGCCAGCTCATTGGGTCTTTTCGCAGGTCGATGTTTTCATCTTTCTTAAACTCTTCAGCCAACCAGTCCATTATTACCTTATCGAAGTCGTCACCACCTAAGTGAGTGTCACCGTTGGTAGATTTTACTTCGAAAACACCTTCACCTAATTCAAGAATGGAGATATCGAAAGTACCACCACCGAGGTCGAATACCGCTATTTTTTGATCTGAGTGTTTTTTATCTAAACCATAAGCCAATGCAGCAGCAGTAGGCTCGTTTATGATACGACGAACATTTAAACCTGCAATTTCACCGGCTTCTTTAGTAGCCTGGCGCTGAGCATCGTTGAAGTAAGCGGGCACTGTAATAACAGCTTCGTTTACCTCAGTTCCTAAATAGTCTTCCGCAGTTTTTTTCATTTTCTGCAAAATCATTGCACTTACCTCTTGCGGAGTATAGTGGCGTCCATCTATGTCAATACGAACTGTGTTATTGTCACCTTTTACAACTTTGTAGCTCCAATGGCCGGTTTCGGTGGTAACCTCATCAAATTTATGACCCATAAAACGCTTAACGCTCATGATCGTTTTTGCAGGGTTAGTAATAGCCTGACGCTTAGCAGGATCGCCGACCTTACGTTCACCGTCTTTTATAAAAGCAACGATACTTGGTGTTGTTCTCCTTCCCTCATCGTTGGCTATAACCACCGGCTCGTTACCTTCCATTACGGCCACGCAACTGTTGGTGGTTCCGAGGTCAATGCCTATAATCTTTCCCATAATTTTTCCTTTTGATTTAATAATTTTATTTACATGTGTCAATCATTATGCCAATGGAATTTTAAGTGAAAAAATGGCAGAGATACAAACAAACGATGTAAACTGTCGCAGTAACAAGGCAAAGAAAGACATTTTGTTAGTATAATGGTTTTACAACATTGTATCACATCTCACCTTCTTATTGAAAATTTGCAGCTCTCAAAGTCTTTCCGTTTCTCACCTCATTTTGTATACCATTTTCAACAGCAACCTTTCCATTCACCAATACATACCTAAAACCTTTCGAATACTGATGCGGTTTATCGTATGTTGAAACGTCCTGCACCTCCTCGTCATTAAAAACTACAACGTCTGCGGCGAATCCTTCCTTTAGAAGGCCCCGCTCTTTTAAATTGAACTTTTGAGCAGGTAAAGACGTCATTCGCCGAATCGCTTCTTCGAGACCAATTACTTTTTCGTCTCTTACGTATTTTGCCAGTACCCGTGCATTGGTTCCATAGCCGCGCGGATGAGGAACGCCGCTGTTAAAAACACGAATACTTGCATCTGAAGCAAACATGTCAAAAGGATACTTCATAATGTTCTTTACGTCATCCTCGCTCATTCCATGAAAAACCATCCCTGCCCCACCCTGCTGCATCATGTCCATAATTGTTTCAGCTTCTTCTTTCGCCTTGTGTTTTCTGCCTTTCATCAGGTTTACCTGCTCGATGCTTTTACCGTTATAAGAACTGTCGGCTTTAAAAGATGCAACTACAGGGTAACTAAAGTGCTTTAGTTTGCGTCTGCGCATCTTTTTGATCATATAATCAGCCACCTGCTTTCGTATTTGTGGATTTTGCAACCGGGCATTAATAGAGTCGGTTCCGTCAGATAGGACGGCATCGGGCAGTAAGGTGCTAAGAGAGGTGCTACTAGCGGTATACGGATATTGATCAATCGTTATGTCTAGTCCCTGCTTGCGGGCGTCTTTTACCAAACCCAGAGTCTCAATCGACCTGCCCCAGTTCTGTTGACCACTCAACTTGAAATGCGAAATTTCAACCGGCATTTTTGCGTCCCTTCCAACCTGTATGGCTTCAGCAATAGCAAACGCAACACTGTCGGCTTCGTCTCTGATATGCGATGCATATACTCCATTGTAAGCAGAAGCAACTTTCGCCAGCGCTACCACTTCCGCCGTCTTTGCATAAGTGCCGGGAATGTAGATAAGACCTGTAGAAAAACCAACGGCTCCTGCCTTCATCGCTTGCTCTACCAAAGCTTTCATCCTGTCAAGCTCATTAGTTGTAGGCTCTCTGTTTGCAGTTCCCAGCACCGCTTTTCTTACATCATTGTGACCGATTAACGATGCCACATTTATCGCAAGCTTTACACTGTCAAGCACTGAGAAATATTTGCCCAGATCCACACGCGATGAACCGCAATTACCGGTAACAACAGTCGTAACACCATCGTAAATAAAGTTACTGGCCAAAGGGTTTAAAAGCTCATCGCCCTCTATGTGTGTATGCACGTCTATAAAGCCTGGGCAAACATACATGCCAGTAGCATCTATCTGTTTGGCTGCGCTCATACGCCCGATCTTTCCTATTTGAATAATGCGGCCATCCTTTATCGCCACATCTCCATAGTACCACGAGTTGCCGGTGCCATCTATAATTTTACCGTTTTTTATGAGAATGTCGGCCTGTGCTTTCGCCGTTATTACAATAGGAATGAGAAGCAAGGCAAGAAAAAATTTCATGTAATAAGTTTGCAACTAAGGTAATATTAGTTGATGTTTTCAAACGGAATTTTACTTGTATCGATTGAATCTACCTGTGTAAAAAGGTTTCCGGATTAACACTGAGTAAGCCTGGGAGCGTTTTTTGTATTTCGATTTTTAGCCCTATCATTACAATATGAAACACCTGCGATTACTCATCATTGTTTTCCCATTTTTACTACAGTCTTACAGTGCCAACACTGTATCTGTCAAAGGCAGTAATGCTAAAAAATGGGTTACCCTTTTCAACGGAAAAAACCTCAATAAATGGAAGCCTAAGATTTCAGGTTTTCCATTGGGAGAAAATTTTGGAAATACGTTTAGAGTGGAAGAGGGCATCCTTAGTATCAGGTATGATAAATACGACAGTTTTAGAAATAGGTTTGGCGCTTTGTACTACGATAAAAAATTTACCAATTACCGGTTAAAAGTTGAATACCGGTTTGTAGGAAACACGACACCAGGCGCACCATCGTGGGGGTTCAAAGATGGAGGAATACAATTTCATTGCCAAAACCCCGCATCGCTGGGTTTAGCCCAATCTTTTCCTGTTTGCCTTGAATACAACTTGCATGGTGGAAATGGAAAAGAAGAGCGCCCGACCGGAGAAGCCTGCGTATCGGGAATGACGATTGAAATTAATGGTAAAAAGAACACTTCTAATTGTACTACCCCACAGGTAAAAAAGACATTTAGCGGAGAAGAGTGGGTAACTGCAGAAATAGACGTACGCAGTGGCAACATCACTCACTTTGTAAATGGAGAGGCCGTTATACAATATCAACATCCCCAGCTTGATTCTACCAACGCGATTGCAAAAAAGCTAATTATCGCAGGCAATACTGTAGTAAAAGATGGCTTCATTTCTCTGCAATCGAACAGCCATCCAATGGATTTTAGAAGAATAGAAATATTGGAATATTGAGTGCATCGCCAACTGTTGCTACTTGTCTATAACTACTTTAAGCTTACCAAGGGTTTCTTACAACTTAACCAACGGCTGCTAACCCGCTGCCTGACCTCATAACGCAGATAGGCTAATGGCTTTTTTTTGCCTTTCCTACAGACCGACAAACATTGGCCGAGTTTGGAAACTTCGTATCCATTCTCTTTCACAGGCAACAAAACAGTCGCTAAAATGTTGATTTAACAGCAGGCAAATTACAAGCGCAAAATAACTGTTCGCCTTATGCGAGTTATTGAACAAGCCTTACATTGCAAATCGGCTGCAAATCGTTGTTATGAAAATTTTATTAACAGGGGCGACTGGCTATATTG
>JALYZZ010000111.1 GCA_030948675.1 Bacteroidota bacterium
AATGTCTGCACTCGAAATCTTACCTGTAAGATCAACATTTACAGCAAGAGTATTTTTAGGCGCGAATTTTATTACAAGCAAGTTTAAAGGATTTTTGCGCTGGTATTGATAGTAGCAAATAAAACACAGCAAAGAATTAACAGTACAAGGTAGACGCAACAATGGTGATGGTAAGAGCGCACCCGTCCAAAAAAAATTAAGCCCTTGTTTAATATTCCTTTTTTAAAGCGATAAATCGCTAATTCTTATTAATCAATTTAAATCTCTACACTGCCTTCGAAATGGACATTTTTCTCGAAAAGATGTACTTGTAAAAGGGATGTCTGTAAAGTACTAACAAACCTGCGCACCAGATTAGACCACTTGGAAAAGCGGATAGAATACCAAGCGGACAAATTGCAAGCAGAAAAATAATTCCAGCGATGTATGAAGCCTTTAAAATAACGCCTTTCCATAGTAATCCACAGCCAATAAGAAGTTGGCAAATAGCGATAGAAGACATTATGATCTTGATATGATTTGAAAAAGATTCATTGATTAAGTCGCGATACCATGGCACTGCATACTTTGTATAATTTAAATAGTACGCCGGATTGTAATTAGCTACATTCCAGTTTGTGTAGGCTGCCCAGAGAATAATGCAGCAAATAAAATACGTGCAAGCTTTTTCTTTCTAAAGATTGCAATTAAAAATGCGACAGCAATAAGGTTTGAGATAATATATGTTACGAGAATTTGAGTGCTGGTCATTATAATTGATTTACGTGCTATAATTAAGGGAATGTTTGATTTTGTTATAAACCCGTCAGCTACGCTTTCGTAAAGCGATCTGGATAAAGAACTGTGTGAATTAGCTGGATTAGCATACATTTTCTGTTTCTGCCTGCATGCATTCTACAGATGCGGATCTTTTGCCGCAAACTTTGCTTAGAGCCTTTCACTGAAGGCACTATCTACCTAAGCCTTTTATTAACCTTGCTGTTTGCGTCTGCTATAGTTTTAACTATTGTGTGCAATAAAAATGACTGCTGAAGAAGTTTTAATGAAATCCTCCACAAAACTTTTCTTCAGGTAAGTTGATATGCCGGATCTTTTAAATGAGCCGGAAACGAATATCGTGTCCCGGTTTTTAATAGACCAATCCTCACGGTAAGTTGCAGGATCAAAAAATAGTTCCCTAAAATTCGCTTTAGTGAAAAGTCTTCCTGCAAACTCTGCCAGGTATTCGAGGCCTGGTATTTCGTCAACTGTTTTATTGACCCCGGTAAACTATTTCTGTACGCAGTTGGGTGTATTGAGGAAACAGGTAACAAAATTGTTTTACTGCCAACATGCTTTCCTTTTTGCCGTCATAAGCAATAACAATATGTTTTGCTGGCCTATAATTCTCAGGAATAACCATTTCAGGGCACTCGGAATAATGCAAAACCTGCTTCATATAATTATTAGGTTGATCCGAATCAAGGTGTTTGAAAAAGAGTTCTTCACTAATGACAGCTAGGTCAGCAAAACGGGCTTCCTTTACAAAATCTTCTATCTTAAATTCATCAATCTCTTCATGCAAACGATACTCAATTCCACTTTTCTTACATCTCTGTTTAAATTTTAAGATGCTGCTATGCACCGTATTTACATTAGTATCGGTGAAAGCAAGTATAGGATTTGGGGCGAACCCTGTCGTCGCCGGTATACCCTTATTAAGATTTGCAGAATGAAAGAAAGCACCAACCAGTAGAAGAGGTTCGAAGTCATTTAAAACCTTAATAAACTCGAATGCTCCAACAGGAAAATTATTAACATCGCAAACAAAAATGATCTTTTTCATACAGCTTATGTAAAAGGTTAAATTATGAATGAAAGCTATCCTCCCATTTTCGCTTTTCTTATGACGGCATGATTGAAGAAACATGATTTCAATCAGTTTTTTTATTGGCTGTGGTCAGCAAAAATGGAACGCGCGTCTAATAGCTTTGTCCCTAACCTCCAAGGCAATGGAAACAACTAATTATAACGGATTTTTCGTCGGCAGCGCACTATGCAGAGTAAGGCAATGAAAATGTATCTGGGGGAAATGTATAATAAATAGGACAAGGGCTGTTTTAAAACCTAACTTCAATATTGCCATAAAGGCTTCATTTTTTAAAAATCAAATTATGACCATCACTGTCGATTTTAACTTAGACGAAGAAACGATAAACAAAGTAGGCTTACAACCATCTGATGAAGCTATTAACGCCCAGGTTACCCCTGATGCAAGAGTATTTAAATATCCTCATTTAGATAATGTATTTGTTATGGAAAGTGATTTGTATGGTAACCCTATGCCCAAAAATTCCTGTTTCCTGGCTTTCTATGGCCATCATGGATTAATAGGAAAACACTTAAAGATTGAAACGCTTAAAAACTCAAGCGTAGAAGATATCAAACATATTGTTGAAACTAATGAGGAGGGTTAATGCAATTGTAATTGAGTAAAACCATAAAACCAAAGCAATCGGAATAGAACAAAAACTTCAGTAAGAAATATAAAAAAAATCAATAACCGGGCGGATTGACAGTCGCTATGTTTATTGATTTTTTCGTTTGTGCGTTGGCAGTATTAAGGCTCTATAATCACCTTCATTGCTTTTTCTGCGGAAGCATTACCAAATACCTCGTAAGCTTTGAGTATGTTATCTAATTTAAAATGATGGGTGATCAGTTTAGCAGGGTTTATTTTTCCTGAAGTAACGGTTTTTAACAGCATTGGAGTTGTATTAGTACTTACCAAACCGGTAGTAAGTGTAATATTCCGGATCCATAAATTTTGAATTTGAAAATCTACGCTATGCCCGTGAACGCCAACGTTAGCAATATGTCCACCAGGGCGAACAATATTCTGGCAGATATCAAATGTGGCTGGCGCACCAACTGCTTCAATACAAACATCAACTCCATCTTTCGTTTCAGCCATAATCCTTTTTACAGCATCCTCTGAACCTGAATTGATCGTATCGGTAGCCCCGAATTTCTTTGCAAGTTCTAACCGGGTTTTATCAAGATCAATCATATAAATCTTGGCAGGAGAATAGAACTTGGCAGTAAGTAAAGCTGACATGCCTACCGGCCCTGCTCCTACTATTGCAATGGTATCTCCAGGCTTTACGCAGCCATTAATCACACCAATTTCAAAACCTGTTGGTAGTATATCGCTTAACATTACCAAAGCCTCTTCGTTAGCTCCTGCAGGAGTATGATGAAGGCTATTATCCGCATGTGGAATGCGAACATATTCAGCCTGCGTACCATTAATGATATTGCCTAAAATCCATCCACCGTCTTCGCAGTGCGCATACATCTGTTTTTTACAGTATTCGCAGGTACCGTCAGAAGTAATACACGAAATGATTACATGATCGCCTTTTTTAAAACTTCTGACTGCTGTTCCGACTTCTTCAATTACGCCAACGCCTTCATGTCCCAAAGTAGTTCCAGGTTTTACGGAGGGTGTCTTTCCATGTAAAATACCAAGGTCAGTTCCGCAGATGGTGGTCTTTAATACTTTTAGCACTGCATCAGTAGGTTTCAAAATCGTTGGCATCGGTATATCTTTCAATTCAATGATACCTGGTCCGCCATAAATAAGGCCTTTCATCGTTGCTTTTGCTAAACCTGTTTGCAAAATTTCTTTCACCGAAATAACCGCTTCATCTAATAGCACATCGTTAGTCGTTTTCATTTGTATGTTTTTGTTAAGTTTATTCCTGATCACTTTTATTATTTCTAACCTGCTAGTTAGCCTTTCTTAGGTGCAACTTCAGTATTTGATCTAGTCAGGTCCTTGCCGCAGATTGGACATTTTCCCGCCTTATCAGCAACAACGCCAGGGTGCATAGAACATACATAAGAAACCCAGCCTTGTTTGCTGCCTTTTCTGTCAACAGATACCAGTGC
>JALYZZ010000157.1 GCA_030948675.1 Bacteroidota bacterium
GTATTACCTATCAGGTTAAACTTGCTACTACACGAAAGATGGATGAACTGGTGCAAAAGCTTGATGATGAAGCCACCCAGAACTTTTTTATCTCTAGCGTGAGTCACAGCAAATTGCAGGCGTTTAAAAAAGAATTGAAAATACAGGCAGTAAAGGCTGCGAGAGAAAAGGCGATTTATCTTGCTGACGCAATAAACGAAAAGGCCGGCGAAGCCATCACGATTAATGAACCAAGTGAAATCAATTCTTTTCCACCGCCCATTTATGCCAACAGAATGATGAAGGCTGAAGCAGCATATGTAGCAGGAGACTCCCAAGGACCAAACATAGATTTCAAAAAAATTAAGCTCAAATTTGAAGTGAATGTAACTTTTGCGTTGAAATAAATATTTCTAGAAGAGCAATTGCTCACCCCTGTTACTCGTAAAAAGCAGGAAAACAGTTTATTTGCAATGGTGGGAGAAAATTGTTTTCCCGAAATACATGTATGTACATATATTTGCATTGTGAAACTTGAAGACGCATTAAAATCAGGAAAATTTACTTCGGAGAAGCAGAAGGCCGGGTTAAACATTTTGTATAGTGCGTGGTGGTTAAAGACCTTAATCAGCCAGGAGCTGAAGGGGTTTGCGCTTACGCACGAGCAATACAATGTGTTAAGAATATTGAAGGGAAAGCATCCTGAAAAAATGTGTGTAAAAGACATTGGTTACAGAATGATAGAACGAAATTCTAACGTGCCAAGAATTATTGACAGACTTGTTTCAAAAAAATTCGTAGATCGGTCTACATCTGAAACAGACAAAAGAGAAACAGTTATTAGTATAACCCTGGATGGCATCGAAATTTTAAAGACTTCGAGTGAAAAAGTAGACGCATTATTTACTGACACGGTGCTTTTAAATGAAACAGAAGCAGCCCAGTTAAATACCTTACTTGAGAATTTGAGACAAAAAGAATTAAAAAATTTAGACCAGTCGGTGTAGACATAATTAAGAAAATACTATGAAAACTGCACTGCC
The DNA here is from genome assembly GCA_030948675.1 of Bacteroidota bacterium. Lineage (GTDB taxonomy): Bacteria > Bacteroidota > Bacteroidia > Chitinophagales > Chitinophagaceae > Segetibacter. The sequence continues at coordinate 1,023 of JALYZZ010000157.1, forward strand.
TCTTGCTGACAGAAGAGGACATGTAAGTTTAGGATGGTTAGACAGTCACCATTCTTTCAGTTTCGGCAATTACTACCAGCCTGAAAAAATACACTGTGGCATGTTAAGGGTTTTGAACGACGATGTCACTACGGGTGGTTCGGGATTTGGCGCTCATCCGCACGATAACATGGAAGTAACATCTATTCCGCTTAGGGGAGCAATTGAGATATCATTCAAATAGAATCAGGTACAGATATGAAACTATTACTGATCGAAGTACCAATGGGAGTGTAAATATTTATAACAAGTATTCATTAACAAACAAAAAAAAGCAAACAATGGCAACTTACAAAATCGACGTAGATCATTCAGACATTATGTTTAAGGTAAAACACCTGATGATTTCGACTGTAACAGGTGTTTTCAAAAAATTTGATGCAACGCTTGAAGTAAACGAGCAGGACTTGAGTGATGCAAAAGTAACTTTTGAAGCAGATGTGGATAGTGTGGATACGAAAAACGAACAACGCGATGGCCATTTGAAAAGCGACGATTTTTTTAATGCTGAGCAGTTTCCAAGAATGACTTTTAAGTCTACAAGCATACAAAAAACAGCAGGTAATGAGTATAAGCTTTTGGGTGATTTTACCATTCGTGATATTACCAAGCCAATTGAGCTGACAGTAGAGTATAATGGCAGTACCAAAGATCCATGGGGAAAGGAAAGAATGGGATTTGAAGTGTCAGGAAAAATTAACCGTAAGGAGTACGGCCTCAAATGGAGCGCAGTAACAGAAGCCGGTGGATTGGTGGTGGCAGATGATGTAAAACTGGCAATGAATGTTGAAATGGTAAAACAAGCGTAATGCAAAAAGTTATTCATAGAGAAACCGGCAGGGGCACCAAAGACCTCGGCTGGCTTCTTAGTAAATTCTCATTTAGCTTCTCCGGCTATCAAAACCCGGTAATGAAGGGTTTTGGTACGCTTAGGGTTTTTAATGATGATATTGTTGAAAAAGGAGGCGGTTTCGGTATTCATGGCCACGTTAACATGGAGATTATTAGCATAATGTTGCAAGGCAAGATGAATCATAAAGACACACTGGGCTACAGGGAGATCGTGGAGAAGGATTGGGTGCAAATAATGAGCGCTGGTACTGGCCTGCGGCATGAAGAATACAATGTTGGAGAAGACGATGTACGGTTTTTGCAGATTTGGATTGAACCAAAATTGCAGAACATTGCACCGAGGTATCAAAAACGATTTTTTAATAGAGAAGAAAGAAAAAATCGGTTACAAACGATTGTTAGCAGCGAAGAAGGTGCTGACCATTGTTGGATTAATCAAAATGCAAAGTTAAGTTTAGGCCTGTTTGATGAAGGACACTCGACGCATTATTCCCTAAACCCCACAAACAAATGCGTGTACATTTTTGTATTAGAAGGTGCGTTGGATGTGGCTAACGAAACAATTGAAAAACGGGATGCTGTTGGTTTGTGGCAGACTTCTTCTTTTGAAATAAAAGCAAGACAAGCAACTGAATTTATTGTCATCGAAACGCCCGTGAACCAATAAGCCTTGTCTGGCAGGGACAAAAGTTAATGAGTTTGGGAATAGTCTACTTAACTAATCCTTAATCGTGTGTACGGACTGATGTAATGCAAAAAAAGGGTCGGTCAACATTCGTCGAAACGATCTTTTTCTTGTGAATTTGGTTAATTCTATTTTACCCGAATTGCTGATAAAAGTTCGAAAAGTATAAGAGTGACACAAGGATGTAAAATTGAAAATCAACAGATGGCGGCCAAAAAAAGGATTAGTAAATGAATATTGAAATAGTTTCAGGAAGTCCGCGCAAAGAAAGTGTAACGTTTAGATTAGCCCTCTTTATAAAAACAGCATTACAGCAAAAAACGATTCATAGCATCAATATCCTTGACGTTCGCCAATGGAATTTCCCAACGTTGCAGGAACAGGTCTATTCTTCCATTGACAATACTCCCGAAAATTATAAAGAGCTTGCACATAGAATGTTTGGTGCACATGCTTTTATTATTGTAACTCCTGAATACAATGGCAGTTACACGCCACCGATGAAAAATTTGTTTGACCATTTTCCAAAGCAACTGCATAAACCATTTGGTATTGCCACAGCGTCTACCGGGTCAATGGGTGGAATGCGGGCTAGTCAGCAACTGCAATTGTTAATAGGAGCATTATTTGGAATACCAAGTCCTTACATGTTGATTACACCCTATGTGGATAAAAAGTTTGACGCTCTTGGAAACCTCGTCGACCAATCATTTTCTAATACAATTAATACATTCTTAACTGAATTTTTGTGGCTTGCAGAACGGATCGCCAGCTGATACCGTAATTAATTTAATGTTTTACAGTGGAGTTGTAACTTTGCAGCTTCTTTTAATACTACCATGAGCGATGACATAAATCATGAATGCGGACTGGCATTCATTCGTTTAAGAAAGCCTTTTTCGTATTACCTTCAAAAATACGGGACGGTACTTTACGGGTTAAACAAGTTGTACCTGTTAATGGAAAAGCAACATAACCGTGGGCAGGATGGCGCAGGGATGGCGGCAGTAAAATTAAACGTAGAACCGGGCTACCCTTTTTTGCACAGAATTAGAAGCGTTGCTCCGCAATCTATCGCAGATCTATTTGCCACAATAGGAAAAGAGGTGGCTGACCTGGAAAAATTTCAGCCAACTATTAAACAACATCCGGGGCTTTTGAAAGGTCATTTGCCGTTTTTAGGAGAATTGTTGTTAGGTCATTTACGCTATGGCACACAAGGGAAAAACAATGCGGACTTCTGTCATCCGTTTATAAGAAGAGAGGTAGTGCCGGCGCGTAACCTTGCCCTCGCGGGTAATTTCAATCTTGTAAATACAGAAGAGCTTTACCAACAAATCAGCTTTGAACCGGGTGTATTTTCAAAGCAAAGCGACCTCGCTGCAATGCTTGAAGTAATTCACCATTTTCTTGTAAAGGAAGATATCGAAAACCCGGATAAGCTGGACATTTCGTCGGTTTTAAGAAACTCGGCTTCCCTTTTTGATGGCGGATATACAATTGGTGGCCTTGTTGGCAATGGAGATAGTTTTGTGTTGAGAGATGCCTATGGTATTCGCCCAGCGTATTATTATGTCGATGATGAAGTAATTGTTGCCGGCAGTGAAAGATCTGCCATCAGAACCACTTTTAATGTAGGAGAAAATGAAGTGCATGAATTAATGCCTGGAAATGCGTTAATTGTTGAAGCACATGGTGAATATAAAGTAGAGCAGGTGCTGGAGGTGAAAGAACGACGCGCCTGTAGTTTTGAACGCATTTATTTTTCACGCGGCAGTGATGAAAAAATATACCGGGAAAGAATTGCGCTTGGCTACCACTTAAGCAAAGCTGTGCTGGAAGCCGTCAGCTATAATTTAAAAGACACTATCTTTTCTTACATACCAAACACTGCCGAAATAGCTTACTACGGTATGTGCAAAGGAATGGAGGATTACCTCAACCAGATAAAGGTGCAGCGCATTCTTAGCTGGGGCAACGAGATAACTCCTGAGAAATTGGCAACGATGATTAATCGTAAAATACGCCAGGAAAAGATCGCTATAAAAGATGTGAAGCTGCGAACCTTTATTACCGAAGATGCCAATCGCAACGAGATGGTTCAGCACGTATACGACATTACCTACGGCACTGTGCGCAAGGGAGAAGATACACTGGTGGTAATAGATGACTCGATTGTGCGCGGCACTACATTGAAAGAAAGCATTGTAAAAATGCTGTCGAGGCTGGGACCTAAAAAAATTATTATTGTTTCTTCCGCACCGCAAATAAGATACCCTGACTGCTACGGAATTGATATGAGCAAATTAGGAGATTTTATCGCTTTTAGAGCAGCGGTAGAATTGTTGAAGGATAGCGGCAAGGAAAACTTGTTGCAGGATTTATACGAGCGGTGTTTACAATTAAAAAAGTGCGACAAGTTGCACAC
>JALYZZ010000274.1 GCA_030948675.1 Bacteroidota bacterium
ATTGCTTCACCCACCGATTTCATTCCCATCGAAAAATGCTCCAACTGTTTGTTGCCAAAAAAATTGGTATCAGCGCCGGTAGCAAGTACAAGATAATCGTACAGAATCTCCCCAATAGTGGTATCGAGCGTATTTTTTTCAGGGTTTATCTTTTGAACTTCTGTTAAGTAAAAGGTGAAATTTTTTTGATGTTGAAAAATCCTTCGTAAAGGAAATGTAATCGTTTCAGCTTCAAGTGCGCCTGTTGCCACCTGGTAAAGTAGCGGTTGGAAAGTATGGTAATTGTGCCGGTCGAGCATTAATACTTCTACAGGTTGATGTTCCAGTTTTTTTGCTAATTCCAATCCTGCAAATCCACCACCTATAATTACTATCCGGGGTTTTTCTGTATTTGTTTCCATTAAAGTGCGATAATAATAGAGTTACTAAAAAAACTGAACCATAAATCTGGAGCAACTAGTTTTTAATTTTTTCCAGGAGGTCTAACAAGGGTTTAAGCTTCCTGATTTCTCTGCGATGGGTTTGAAATATTTTCCATCCCTCGTCGTTGAGTTCGATGTCATTTGTGTTTATCATCCACTTTCCGTACCTATAACTCATGTTTAAATCCTCATTTCTGCTAAATCGAATACTAACAGGTTCTCCCTCTTTATCAATGAAAATGATTGTCACCATTACAAGCCAATTTTTAAAAGTTATTTATTTCTGCTGGTGCAAAAGTTGTAAATAAATTATAAACAACGATTACTATGCATTTTCAAAACGAAAAGGATTTTGGCAAACAAAGCATTGAAGGAACTAATTTACTTAATAATATTGCACCCACCGATCATCTGCGAGCGGAAATAGAAGACACAGATCCACCATCGGATGAAGAAGACCTCAATGAAATGGGCCTTAGTGCGGAAGAAGCAGAACAAATCGAGTGGGAACTACCTAAGAAGGGATCATCAGGTTCGGAAGAAAAGGATATTACAGATTGAAGCTGAACTGTTGATTTTGGTTTTTGTATCACACCGTTTTGATTTTAGAATCAAAGTTTTTTGAAATTGTTCAATCTTTTTTTACATCTCCAGATAACTAATAAAAAAACCGTGCTTTAAACACGGTTTTTTTGTCATTAAAGTACTGCAAGTTACTCTGGATTAAAAGCGTCAACGGGGTCTTTCTGCTTAACTAATCTTCCTTTTTGAATAAGACTGTGCTTTCTGCTATACCCAAAATAAATAACAAGGCCGATTAGCAGCCATACAAACAGACGGGCCCAATTAAGCCAACCCAAACCAACAATCATCGCCCCGCAAACTATAATACCCAAAATAGGCACAAGCGGAACCAGCGGTGTTGTAAACTGCCTTTTAATTTCCGGGTTTTTAACCCTTAGAATCCAAACACCGGCACACACCAGAATGAATGCGAAGAGGGTTCCAATACTTGTCATATCGCCTACAATGTCACCAGGTACAAATGCGGCAAATAGGCCCACGAGTACAAAAAAGATCCAATTAGATTTATACGGTGTGCGATATTTTGGATGAACATCGGAAAATATTTTTGGTACCAGTCCATCGCGGCTCATTGAATAAAAAACCCTTGATTGCCCCATCAACATTACAAGAATTACTGATGAAAAGCCAGCTAAAATTGCTACTGTCACCAGGTTAGCTAGCCAGGTATAACCCGGCATGTAAGTCATAATAGCGTAAGACACGGAAGCCTCTTTTCCTGCGGTTCTAAAGTCTTGTATACTTGCAACGCCGGTGAGTACGTGCGCAAACAGAATATATAAAACGGTACAAACAGCTAACGATCCAAGAATACCAATCGGCATATCTTTTTTTGGATTCTTAGCTTCTTGCGCGGCAGTAGAGACGGCATCAAAACCAATAAATGCAAAGAATACTACGCCGGCAGCACCAAGCATACCCATGATACCGCCAAAGTTATGAGAAACACCCTGGCTGTCAGTATAAGTTGAAGGGTCGGGAATGTAGTGTGCATGGTTAACGGGGTTCATATAAGACCATCCGAGAATAATAAATACAATAACGATAGCGACCTTAGTAATAACGATCAATCCATTTACAAAAGCAGACTCTTTGGTGCCGCGTATCAGCAGCATGGTAAGCATCAGAATAATAAACAGCGCCGGAATATTCATCATTCCATGCACGCCTGTGCCTGATACCTCAAAGGGGGAATGCGACCATTCATACGGCACGCGAAAACCAAAAATCTCAAGAAATTTATTGAAGTATTCGCTCCATGCTATACCTACTGTAGCGGCACCAACGGCATACTCCAATACCAAATCCCAGCCTATAATCCACGCTACAAACTCTCCCATCGTTGCGTAAGAGTAGGTGTAGGCGCTACCTGCAATAGGTATCATAGATGCAAACTCTGCATAACACAAACCCGCAAAGGCGCAACCGACCGCAGCGATTATAAATCCAAGGGTTACCGAGGGGCCGGCATTGTTAGCGGCCGCCGCAGCAGTACGAACAAAAAGTCCGGCACCTATAATTGCACCAATGCCAAGGGCAATTAAATTTCCCGCGTTTAAGGTTCGTTTTAATCCCTTTTCTGTATCGTCTGCTTCAGCAATCAGTTTTTGAATAGGCTTCTTTGCAAATAAACTCATAATATAGCTTTTGTTATATGTTTTATTCAACCGGAAAAATAGCGATTTATTTAAAAGCAATTGTAACTTTTTAAGAAGTTTAATATCAGAACTCTTTGTCGTACAATGTTGTTGAAAAATATTTAAGAGAGGCAGACAAATTGCCAAGAAGTACCGGCAACATATAATCCTATAGATTTTTTTTGCACGAGGTTGATCTTTTTATCCTCATAAATTTTACGGTATAATCCTGTTTCTTTATAAGTACTATATTGCATCACTAACAAATGTTGTCTTAATGCATAATGCTGCGGCGCAACCAAAAAATAAACTAACCCTTTACATCCTGATTGCTATGGCATTGGGTGTCGCCACAGGTTATCTTATCAATCAGTACTGCCCTGTATCTACACGAGGTGCTTTTTCTACTAATATTAAACTGCTGACTACTCTTTTTCTCCGCCTTGTGCAAATGATTATTGCTCCGCTTGTTTTCTCCACTTTAGTTGTGGGTATTGCTAAACTAGGCGATTTAAAAACAGTTGGCAGGGTAGGAGGCAAATCGCTGCTATGGTTTGTTTCCGCGTCGCTGGCATCGCTGATGCTCGGCTTAGTGCTCGTTAACTTTTTTAAGCCTGGTGAAGGCATTCACCTGGGTACGCAAAACACGGAAGCCGCCAAAGACCTTATCGGTAAAACATCAGGATTTTCGCTGCAAAATTTTGTAGAACATGTTGTTCCTAAAAGTGTGTTTGAGGCAATGGCGGGTAATGAGATTTTGCAGTTGGTTGTCTTTAGTATTTTCTTTGGTGTTGCTACTGCAGCAATTGGTGATTACGGCAAAATTGTTATTAATGCTTTAGATGCAGTTGCTCACATCATTCTTAAGATGGTTACCTATGTTATGAACTTTGCCCCCCTTGGCGTTTTTGGAGCGATCTCGGCAGTAATAGCTACCAACGGCTTAGAAATATTTAAATTTTACGGACTTTATTTCAGTGAGTTCATTTTAGGTATTGCCTTATTATGGATTGTCTTGCTATCAGTGGGTTTTATAGTACTGCGTAGAAGGCTTCCTGCCCTTATCAAACGTATTTCTGGTCCTTTATTGATTGCCTTCAGTACCACCAGCAGCGAGGCAGTGTTTCCCAAATTAACTGAAGAATTGGAACGATTTGGATGTAAGGATAAAATAGTCGCATTTGTGCTGCCTCTTGGCTATTCTTTTAATCTTGACGGTAGCATGATGTACATGACTTTTGCAAGTGTTGCTATCGCACAGGCGTACGGTGTTCATTTGGATCTCGGTACTCAAATAACAATGCTGCTGGTACTAATGCTTACAAGTAAAGGAATTGCCGGAGTGCCACGAGCATCACTGGTAGTAGTAACGGCTACATTGGCTATGTTTAAAATACCTGCTGAAGGCATTGCCCTTATATTGCCCATCGACCATTTTTGCGACATGTTTCGCACGGGCACCAATGTATTAGGAAACACACTCGCTACAACTGTGGTAAGCAAATGGGAAAACTCTTTAGAAAATAATTAATTTGACAGAATGGATAAAGGCTTGTTTCAACAATTTATTGAGTGGATTATTCACAACGGAGGATTGTATGTATTATTATTGGTCATTTTTGCCGAGACTGGCTTGTTCGTCGGTTTTTTTCTTCCCGGTGACTCGCTTCTTTTTGCCGCCGGAATTTATGTACAGGATCTATCGGACGCTTTTTTTGGAATTCATTTCGGCGTAATTATTATTCTGGTCATTATCGCTTCTGTTCTTGGTAACATGGCTGGATATTGGTTTGGATACAAATATGGCTCTCAGTTATTTGAGCGCAAAGACTCACTTCTTTTTAAGAAGAAGCATTTGTACAGGGCTAGAGAGTTTTATGAACGCTATGGCAAGGCAACTATTTTTATTGCAAAGTTTCTTCCTATACTACGCACATTCGCTCCTATTGTAGCCGGCATAGTAAAAATGAAAAAAGGAGCATTCACCTTATACAATATTTTTGGCAGTGCCGCCTGGGTGCTTTCGATGATGCTAAGCGGCTATTATTTGCAGAAGTGGGTTGAGAACAGGTTTCAGTTTAGTTTAAAAGACCACATCGAGGCCATTACCATTGGTATTATTCTGATAACTACCTTGCCTGTATTATTTAAACTGTTCTTTGGAAAAAAAGATAAGGGAATCGGTGCATCGGAGGAGTTAATAAAAGACATGGGCAAAGACAAAAAATTGTTATGATCGAAAACAACAAAGTTCAGCACACTCTTTTTTCTATTCCCGTGCTTGTTGCTGCCCTCGGTTATTTTGTCGACATTTATGACCTGCTGCTATTTGGCATTATTCGCAAAACAAGCTTGCGCTCTTTAGGCCTGTCAGAAGAAATGGTGTTAACAAAGGGCGAGTACATCATTAGCATTCAGATGATAGGTCTATTGCTTGGAGGCATACTATGGGGAGTAATGGGCGATAAAAAGGGGCGGCTTAGTGTTTTGTTTGGTTCCATTATTTTGTATTCTCTTGCAAATATTGCCAACGGCATGGTGCATAGTGTTAACCAATACGCGCTGCTTCGGTTTATTGCCGGCGTCGGTTTGGCCGGAGAGTTAGGCGCAGGTATCACGCTTGTTTCAGAGTTACTGTCAAAAGAAAAACGGGGTTTAGGTACTTCCATGGTGGCTGGTTTTGGTCTTACAGGCGCCGTTGTTGCTTATTTTATATCTAAGGAGTTTGACTGGCGCATTTGTTATTATATCGGTGGGGGCATGGGTTTACTTTTACTGTTGCTTCGTATTAGTGTTTTCGAAAGCAGTATGTTTAACCAGGTGAAGGAGATGAATGTAAGCCGTGGCAACTTCTTTATGTTCTTCACCAGCAGGGAAAGATTTTTTAAGTACATAAAATGCATTCTTATTGGTTTGCCTACCTGGTATGTAATAGGTGTACTGGTCACATTTTCTGACCAGTTTGCCAAAAATATGAGCATTGCCGAGCCTGTAGACCCAGGCAGGGCAATTATGTTTGCTTATGTTGGTATTTCGTTAGGAGATATGGCCATCGGCGTAGTAAGCCAGGCATTGAAAAGTAGGAGAAAAGCCCTTTTTATTTTTTATGCTATGACCATCGTTTGTATGATATTGTTTTTTCTGCAAAATGGCTCTTCTGCATTAGTAATGTATCTTATTTGTGCTGCTTTAGGTTTTTCAACCGGATTTTGGGCCATATTCGTTACCATGGCAGCCGAACAATTTGGAACCAATCTGCGTGCTACTGCGGCAACCACTGTACCCAACATGGTTCGTGGCGCTTTACCATTAATGATATTGTTGTTTAAATCTCTGCGCGAGAGTGCTGGCTTTATTACCGGGGGAGTCATTACTGCCGTTATCATTATGGTTATTACCGTAACAGCAGCTTACTTTACAAAAGAAACCTTCGGTAAAGATTTGATG
>JALYZZ010000190.1 GCA_030948675.1 Bacteroidota bacterium
CCATAGCATCAAGCGCATTTTTTAGCAGGTTTTCAATTACCCAGTCAAACAGAGGTGGCGATACCATGGCCGGAATATTTTCTTCGCCATTGGTATTGAGGGTAAACTGTACTTTTCCACTCGCCCTTTTTTTTATGTAATCAATCATACTGGCAATTTGTTCTACCAGGTTGCGTTCTTCCAGTTTGGGAATGCTTCCAATTTTTCCAAAACGGTCTGATATTAGTTTTAGCCGGTCTACATCTTTTTCTATTTCTGGTACCAGCTTCTCATTACCGGGAATGTCGCGCAACACCTCTACCCAGCCCTCAAGACTTGTAACCGGGGTGCCCAGTTGGTGTGCAGTTTCTTTTGCAAGACCGGCCCACACCTGGTTCTGGGTATTTTCGTAGCGGCTTTTTTGAGCAACAACGGTTATAATGATGAATAAGCCGAGAACAATAAGTTGCACAATAGGGTAGTAGCGCACCTCCTTTTGCAACCTGCTTTCACCATAATAGTACCGGTTTTCAAAAAAAGGTTTTTGGCTAATGGGTAACGTTATGGGTGCGGGATGAACGTGCTTAAACTCTTCGAGTTTTTCCTTCAGGTAATTTTTGTTTGCTTTTACCTCTGCAGAGTCCAGGTTTTGGTAGTTGTTTGTAATGCTGTCTTTTTCGTTCGTTTCAATAATCGGAATATCACTGTTACCAGTAGAAATGCGAATTGCGAGGTTGAGGTTTGTTTGTTCTGATGCGAGTGTTCTTTGCGCCTCTACCCAGGTTTCCACTTTTTGTTTTTCTTCAGCGCCTATTTTTTTTGAAAGGTAATTTGAGTAAAAAATGGTGCCGGTTACAATACAAACAGCAAACAATGTCAGCACTGTTCGCCAATTGAGCCACTGTTGAATCATAATTCGAAAATAAAAAAGCTTTCTGTGAATTGCCTTTTTAATTGCTTTAATACTTCCATCATTTGGGCTGAAACATTCTAAGTTTGTTTGGATTAATAATGGCACATATTAATACACCCGGTTCTCTTACTAACAATCTTGTGAGACACAAATAACAGCCATAATACAATTACGTCAACCTACAATAATTCTAAAACGACTATTTTTATCGCTGCATGTTTTTATAAACCACTGACAGGGTAAATGCTACTATTATAACACAAAGAAATTTCTCAAAAACATTTTTTGAAAAGGGTTTAAAAATACTTTTTTCGGCAGATGTGCCTTATTTTTGCATCGCAATTTTACAACTATGGTAAACGAGATCGACGAAGAAATACAGGAGCATAAAGAGAAAGACCTGGGATTTAACTGGGTAATGTCATCCCGGTTTTTATACTATGTAACACTATTTTGTCTTCTCGCATTTTTCTTTGGTGCCTGTGCCAAGTTGTATAATAAGAGGTATAAAGGTAAGCCAGATGTAGAAGTACCAGACAATACATTATATACCCCTAAGTACAAATAAAAAGAATTAAAAGAAATTTGGTGGTTAATGTTGGTTTGCTATTTTTGCACTCCCAAATCAACAACCACCTACAAAGGGGTTGATTAAGCTGATACGGCAGGTGACCGCCGCGAAAGCAACAGTTCTTAAAAAAATAATTGCGAAAGTAGCTCATTTGGTAGAGCACGACCTTGCCAAGGTCGGGGTGGCCGGTTCGAGCCCGGTCTTTCGCTCTGAAAAAAGTTCCATCTGAAAGGATGGATTTTTTTTTGGTACACCCGGGTGGTGGAACTGGTAGACACGCAGGACTTAAAATCCTGTTCGCCGCAACGCGAGTGTGGGTTCAACTCCCATCCCGGGTACTAATAAAAAGCCTTCAGCTATTGTTTATCAATTGCTTGAGGCTTTTTTGTTTTATCGGCGTGTTCTCTTGCTATCCCGATAGCCGGCAACAGGCATTTGCCATCGAATCTAAATTTTCATTCTTCTAAATATATTTTAACCACCAATGTGGATGGGCTGCTTTGTAGCGGCCAAACCACTGGCATGGCTTGTATAAAAAGACGACAACAGCTATCCAAATTAAATAAACTGCCGAAAGTGGTAAGCCACTTTCCACTCCTTTAGGCCTGCCAAAAGTGCCGGAAGCAAAGTCAAGTTGAGACCAATGGAAACCTTGGCAAAAAAGGATACCAAGCAGTATAAAGTGAATGAGGAAAAAATGAATAAGAAAATAAAATAAAGGCACTTTTCCGTACACTGATATAACGTCGAAGAGCTTGCCTTTTGCTCCTTCTGAAAGCGCGAGAGACCAACACATTATTCCCAACGTAATCAGGCAAAAAACCAGGGAGGGAGGGTACTTGGTAACATTCATAAAGGATAAGACTGTCAGTAAGGGGCTCTTTTGCGGTGACCATGGAAATGCGTCGCCGTAAATATTAGTGAACCGTACAATGACGAATAGTACAATTGCACTCAGTCCGATTTTAATAAATAATCCTCGTCTTTTACTTTCAGGCAACTGAAAAAATCTTCCTGTAGCAAACCCTGTAAGCATAATGCCCAACCATGGAATGGGAGGGTAACCCATAACAAATACGCGGTTAGAAAACGGAAAGGCAGCAGGTGCAAAAAAAGGCATCAATATTTTCTTGAACAGGGATGTTTCAGCCAGCGGAATAAGAGGAGCGAGATTGTGCCCAAAAATGATGATCAGGCCAATAATGCCAATCGTTTGCGTGGACAGTGTTAGTAATAATGAAAGAATGATAAAGCCACATCCAATAGTGGCAATTACCTCGAAAAGAAACATGTGAAAACCTAAGTCGAAAAAAAGGCCGGTGTTGACAACCACAAATTCAAGCAATACAAGGTAGAGACCGCGCTTTAAAAGGAACCTACTGCTATCAGCTACATTGTTATTTCTTTGAAAAGACAGGTACGCAGACGTGCCGGCAAGAAAAACAAAGGTTGGCGCACATAGATAAGTGATCCAACGAGTGAAAAATAAAACAGGTGTAGTTGTGGTTAAATTTGTGGGACTCTGGTTGATAGAGTCTACATGTATCATATCACGAACATGGTCAAGCGCCATGATAATCATTACAAGTCCGCGGGTAAAATCGATGCTATGTATTCGTTTCATAATTAATTTAGGCAGTTGCCGGTCCAGGCCCAGTGGTGTGTTGCCGCGAGATAGAAAAATTGCAAGGATTATTTAAACAACAAAAAAGTAAACAATTGTCTGTCCTGCCATAGCAAAAGCAAACGGCTGCCGATAAAAATCAAATACCTATCCGATTGTTATTTGTGGCAATTTAAAACCGACTGTCTTTATTACTTGAACACACTCTTAAAAAAATAAAGCTCGATTTCTTTACTATCAAGCATTTACCAGAGTTTGTATATCCAGCTTTTTCATTTTCATTACTTCAGCCATTACTCTTTGCGCTTTTGCAGGATCGCTCATCAACCGGCTAAGGTTTTTTGGTACTATTTGCCATGACACGCCAAACTTGTCCTTTAGCCAGCCGCAGCGCGATTCCTGGCCACCTTCCGTAAGTTTTGCCCAGTAAGTATCAATCTCCTCCTGTGTTTCACATTCTACCATCAGTGACACAGCTTCATTAAAGGCAAAGTTGTGATCACCAATTCCATCCATCGCAGCAAAAAATTCATTACTTAGTCCGAACTGCCCAAATTTTAAATTGCCTTCCGGCTGCGGTTCACCGGCTTTATATATTTCCTGGTAATAAATGGCAGAACCTGGAAAAATGGAAGTATAATGTTTCATTGCTTCCTGCGCTTTTCCGTATTGTTGGCCTGTGAAAAGAAAAGATGTTACAATCTTCTGTGCACCCTCTGGCAAATTACCCCGCATAAGCTGCCATGTCATTCCAAACTTGTCTGCTACCCATGCGTACTTTTCACTCCAGGGGTATTTATCTAAAGCCATCATTGCTTTACCTCCTTCCATCAACTTTTTATAAATTCTTTCAATCTCTTCATCTGATTCACAGGTTACAAACATCGAGATAGAAGGATTGATTTTAAACATAGGTCCTCCGTTTAATCCCATCATCTTTTTACCTTCAATTTCAAACAGTACTACCATCGGTGTATCTGTTGTAATCTTTGAATTGCTAAAAACAGTGGAATAAAATTCTGCTGCTTCTTTGGCATTTCCATCAAACCAAAGGCAGGGGCAAATGTTGTTGTTCATTGTAAGCGTTTTTAAGTGAATAATTATTTGAACAAGTTGTTTTATAGGCGTTAAGCAAAAATAGTGTTTCGGCTCGTGCCTTTACCGAGGGGATTGAGACATTCTAAAGGGGTAATTGCGGCAAGCTGAGCACGGACACAAACAATCACAAATCGTAAATTTAAAAAAAAATAATGGGTGACTTGGCATTATTAGTTAAAAAAACGAGTGCATCGCAACCTAATAGGTGCACGATCAAGACTAAGAAAAGGGCCATATTAGAAATATGACATAAAAATTGAAATGGTGCCCAACTATTGTTTGATATATTTGTTCCTATTTAAAAATTTACAAGATGCACTACAAAAATGATTACCGGTTATCAATAAAAGCATTCGCCATTGGTATGGCTGGTTTCTTTATTACAACAACTGCTTCGGCACAAACAAAGGCAACAAATAATCAATCAGGTAAAGCAACGAAAGCAACACAGATGGAAAATACAACAGGCACGACAATTACACTGGGAGGAAATGCCATACACACTATAGGTAAATTACCTGCAGTAGGTACACAGGTTAAAGATTTTACACTAACGGCGGTGGACCTGCACGATAAAACATTCTCAGACTACAAAGGCAAGTATGTTATTATGAACATTTTTCCGAGCGTCAATACCGGTGTGTGCTCAAAATCGGTAAGAAAGTTTAATGAAGAAGCTGCAGGTTTAAAAAACACTACTGTGCTTTGTATTTCTAA
>JALYZZ010000225.1 GCA_030948675.1 Bacteroidota bacterium
ACCCTGCTCACCGTCCATACCAAAAACACCCTCGGTTATTACAAGTATACCGCCTCCGTTTCTGTTTGCAACTTCAGTTGCCCGTTGCAGTTGCTTTTCACAATCGGTAATGTCGTTGTGTTTATAGGCGTATCGCTGCCCCATATGCAATCTCACACCGTCTACAATACAGGCATGTGCCTGCGCATCATACACAATCACATCACGCCGATTGACCAGGGCATCAATACAGCTCATTATACCCTGGTAGCCATAGTTTAATAGCATTGTGTCTTCACGCCCGATAAATGAACTGATCACTTTCTCCAGTTCATCATGTTTTACAGTATTTCCACTCATCATACGGGCACCCATCGGGTTACCTGTTCCGTATAGTGCTGCAGCTTCCGTGTCTACCCTTCTCACTTCAGGATGATTAACCAGGCCCAGGTAATTATTTAAGCTCCATACGATCATTTCCTTTCCTCTAAAAGTCATTCTGGGTCCTAGTTCTCCCTCAAGCTTAGGAAAAGCAAAATAACCATGCGCTCTGTCCATGTGCTGTCCAAGCGGACCTCCATCCTTAACAAGCTTCGCAAAAACGTCTGCCATTCGAATTAATATTATTAGCTTTTATTTCGGCATTGGTAATTCTTATTAAGCACTTTTCAACTGCGGTAAGCAGATACACGCATCATCTTAAATTACTTAGTAAGCAATGAAAAATATCCTGAAAACAGTACTTAAAAGTCGGTCAAAGGTAAGGCAATGAGGGGTAAAATACATGATAATCATATCGATGTCTGCGTCCATATTTTGGATGCCAACTACCTCTAACAATACCAATCTCTGATATTTAAACTATTTTATCATTGAATCGTTTCTGATACTTATTTTTAATCTTCTTGTCTCGTTTTACAGCTTCAAAAATCAAAGCCTGGAAAAAAATCAACTAAATGGATAAAAGCGCCCAAGTAAAGGAATACGATGTTATAATTGTTGGTGCTGGTCCTGCAGGCAGTTCGTGTGCATTAACATTACAAAATAGTGGACTACGGGTAGCGCTGCTGGATAAAGCAACATTTCCCAGAGACAAAGTTTGTGGTGATGCAATACCGGGGCTGGCAATAAAGACGTTGAAAAGCATTTCTCCTGACTTTATACATTCATTCAAAGGTTTTGAGGATAAACTTAAAATTGATAAAACAGCGCTAAATCATCAAAAAGGATCGATCGAAGTGAATTGGAGTGGAGAAGCTTATACCAGTACACGGTTCAGTTTTGACAATTTTCTTTTTTCACTTGTTAAAGCCAATACCTCCACTGATATTTATCTCAATGCCATGCCTTCAACTATCGTGGTAAATGAAGGGGAAGTAGTGGTTACTGATAAAAAAACAGGAATTATTTTCAAGTCGCAAATGATTGTTGGATCGGATGGAGCTCAATCAGTAGTGGCAAAACAACTGGCCAATAGAACAATCGACAGGAACCATTATATAGGTTCGGTTAGAGCATACTTTCACAATGTAGGCGGCATACAAAAAAACCTGACAGAGATCTATTTGAATAAGAAGATATTTCCGGGATACCTGTGGATATTTCCGCTGCCTGGTAATAAGTCAAATGTGGGTTTGGGTGTATTATCCAGTGCTATCTCAAAAAACAAACTTAACCTGAAAAAATGCTTTTATGAACTAATTGCTGAAGACCCTCAGCTTGTTCCCCGTTTTAAAGAAGCCACGCAGCTAGGAGAACTTGAAGGATTTGGACTACCTCTGGGTTCTAAAAGAGTGCAGGTTTCAGGCAACCGTTTTATTTTAGCAGGCGATGCCGCTTGCCTTATAGATCCTGTGTCGGGTGATGGCATCGGCAATGCCGTCTACAGCGGTAAAGTAGCTGGCCAACAGGTTATAAAATGTTTTAAGGCATCTAATTTTTCTGATGCTATTATGAAACAGTACGATGACGAACTTTTTAAGCTACTTGGGCCTGTCTTATCGTTAAGATTTAAATTGCAAAGAGCAGTATTACAAATGCCGTTTGTAATTAATCTTTTTTTCTGGCTTATTAAAAGTAAAAGGATCAAAAAGAGGGTTGAAAAACTAATTTTAAAAGTTTCGTAAGGGGTATCGATCAAAGCTGTTATGACCCCTGATCTCCTGCCTTTAAGTAAACACTTCAGAGTCTACTCCCATCTTCTGCCCTACTACTTTTAGATCTTGCACCACAGAGTCAAATAAGGATATTCCTTCACTTCTCCTGGTTATTTCCATTTCCCGTTCAGGATCTCCGGGGATCAATACCTTTTCGTGGCCTGGCGCGGGTGTTGCGGCTCTAAATCTTCTAATCCAGTTATCCATTTCTGCTGTAAATGCTTCTTTTGGCCTGAATGCGTCTACCCGCATGGCGCCAAAAAAGTGGCCAACCCCCTGGCCGGGCATGTTTTCAGGCATAGGAACATACGCAGGAAATGGTGGTACCCACGGACCATAATTTGCACCACTAAGCACTGCAGAAAATACGTCTACGATGCTGCCTAATGCATAGCCTTTATGACTCCCGTGTTCACGGTCGCCACCTAAAGGGAGCATAGCGCCGCCTTGTTTTAAAGCATTTGCACTTGTTGTTGTAGATCCATTTACATCCTGCACCCATCCTTCCGGCGCTTCTTCATTTTTTCTTTGCAGCATTTCAAGTTTGCCATTTGAAGCTGTTGTGGTGGCAAAGTCAGCTACAAAAGCAGGTTCTTGATTTGCAGGGATTGCAACCGCAATAGGGTTAGTGCCAAGCATTCTCTCTATAGAAAAAGTGGGAGCAACAAGGGCGCTTGCATTGGTCATTGCTATACCAATCATACCATGGTCTAGTGCCATCATTGCATGGTAACCAGCTATACCGAAATGATTACTGTTCTTAACACTGACCCAGCCGGTTCCTACCTTTTCCGCCTTTTCGATGGCTACCTGCATCGCAAAAGGTGCCACTACCAATCCTAGTCCTGCATCCCCATCTACTACCGCTGTTGACGGGGTTTCATAAATTACTTTTATGGCCGGTGTAGCGTTTATTCGTTTTGCTTCCCAAAGCCTTACATAACCGCTTAATCGTGCAACGCCGTGGCTATCTACTCCACGCAAATCGGCCGACAAAAGCACTTTCGTTGCTAAGGTTGCCTCTTCCTGTCTGCAGCCTGTTTTTAAAAATACCCTATAGACAAAATCGAATAAGCTTTTGTAAGAAATGGTTTGTGTCATAAATTAAGTGCAGTCGCCAGCCTGCGGCTGTTTGACAGTTTTTATAAGGCATTTTGCCGTTGTTAACTTTCCAATGCAGACTTTATAAATTGTATTACCTTAATAAGAGCGAGACAAAAATTAGTGCAGCATTAATAACATCATCACCATCCTAAGGCGGCCGACTGCGCCACACCTATTGCTTCTCCAGAGACATGCTTTTTGGCACATCGGCTAATTGCATACCAAAAAGTTTATTTGGTCTCGATCCCATTTTAATAGTCATGATGCCCCCAACCAGTATATCGTGATGATTGATGTAACTTTTGGTATAGGGTTTACCATTTAGAGAGATCGCCTGAATGTACATATTGTCCTTGCTATTATCAATCACTTTTATTTGAAAAGTGCCTCCTGAGGGTAATAAAATTATGGCCTGGTCTACCAGCGGACTACCAAATATATATTCACCACTTACCGGGTTTACGGGATAAAAACCTAACGCGCTGAAAACATACCATGCACTCATTTGGCCACAATCATCATTGCCCGGCAGTCCATCAGGCGTGTTGTCATAAAATTTATCCATGATTTCCCGCACCTTTTCGGCCGACTTCCATTGCTTTTGCAAATACGCATATATGTAAGCGATGTGATGACTAGGCTCGTTGCCCTGTGCATATTGTCCAAGCAAACCAGAAACATCAGGAGGTGTTTCACCAGTTTGCTTACTTGAAACAATAAATAAAGAGTCTAATTTATTTTCCATCCCATCGGCGGTAGCATAGCTGTTTTTTAATCCTTCAAGATCATGAGGTACAAAAAAACTATGTTGCCATGCATTTCCTTCAGTGTAAGGACCTCCACCGGCAAAAGGATCAAAAGGCTTCACAAAACTTCCGTTCATATTCCTTCCCCTTAAAAAGCCTGTATTCTGGTCAAAAACATTCTTCCAATAACCTGCTCTTTTTGCTAAAGCCGCCGTATCGCTGTACTTTTTTAATTTCTTAGCCACCTGCAGCATGCACCAGTCGTCGTAAGAATATTCGGCTGTCATCGTAACACTTTGCCCCATTTTATCGGCCGGCACAAACCCAAAATTCCTGTACATTTCCGTTCCCCTGATATTTTGCATCACGCTTTTTCGCATCGCTTTGTAGGCCCTTTCATAATCAAAGTTTCTGAGGTTCTTCATGATTGCATCTGCAATTACCGCCACTGCATGATAACCTGTCATTGTGTTGGTCTCATTAAAGTGAAGGTCCCATACCGGCAAGTATCCATATTGGTCGTAAAAAGCTAAAAAACTGTTTACGATAGCCGGTACCATTTCTGTTTGTGTGATGGTAAGCAAAGGATTTTCTGCACGGAAAGTATCCCAAAGCGAATTAGTCGTTAAAATCATCTTTCCATTATATACTTCGCC
>JALYZZ010000237.1 GCA_030948675.1 Bacteroidota bacterium
ACCTTCTATTTCAAATTCATCATCATTGTCTTGCTTTTGATCAAATCCTAAAACATAGGTCATCCCGCTGCATCCGCCACCTTTTACTCCTACTCTTAAATATTGGCTATCATCAAACCCCGGCTCACTGGTTAATCTTTTTAATTCTGCTACAGCTCCTGCTGTTAATGTAACCGGTGTTTCAATTGCTGTTTGCATACCTTTTTTTTTACAAAAATACATACAATCAAATTTGCGACCATTCGTCTCGCTTTCGAATACAGGAAAACGTTAAGTATTCTAGCATTTATTAAAAAGGCTCCTTTCCTGTATTTTTGCCAAAAGACACCTAATGTATAATACAACAGTGATTCTAGTGTGCATAATTGTGGTTTTTATAGGAGTATTTGTAGCATTCATTTTAATGAGGGATAAAAAGAATGGATTGAAGGCTGACAGTGAAGAAAATATAGATAATGCAACCAGAACCTTGCGCCTGCAGGCATACGAAAGACTAACACTGCTGGTTGACAGAATTGCGCTGCCGAACTTAATCACCAGGGTAAATCAAAATGGAGTGAGTGCAAGGGAGATGCAAATGTTGCTGACCCGAGGGCTCAAGGAAGAGTTTGACTACAACATCACACAACAGATTTACGTAACTGCCGAAGCATGGAATGCAGTAAAAAACCTAAAGGAACAAAATATGTTGGTGGTAAACCAGCTAGCTAGTGCGCTGCCACCTAATGCCACCGGACTTGATTTAAATAAACTATTACTTGAATACTTAATGACAGACAAAAAAGGACAACTACACGAAGTGGTTAGCGAAGTACTGAGCTATGAAGCAAAGAAGCTTTTGTAGTTCTCCCTCTACAAACTAACCTATCGTACACCAATTCAATCATGAGCACCGAAAAAAAATTTACTGATAGCGGCATTGAAATTAAATCAGTATACACGCCTTCTGATCTTCCGTCATCTGTTATTCATCAACTAACAACTAATGACCCTGAACGCCCTGGCACCTTCCCTTACACCCGCGGTGTGCAGCCTGACATGTATCGAGGCCGCCTTTGGACGATGCGGCAGTATGCAGGATTTTCGACTGCAGAAGAAAGCAATAAGCGCTACCACTATTTGTTGTCTCAAGGCGTAAGCGGGCTAAGTGTTGCGTTTGATTTGCCTACACAAATTGGCTACGATAGCGATCATCCACTTTCAGAAGGCGAGGTGGGAAAAGTAGGCGTTGCCATAGATAGCATTGAAGACATGGAAATTTTGTTTGACGGCATTCAACTACAGGACGTGAGCACGTCTATGACAATTAATGCAACAGGATTTATACTGCTTAGCTTATATGTAGCACTGGCCAAAAAACAAGGTGCTGATCTAACCAAAATAACCGGAACAATACAAAACGACATCTTAAAAGAATACGCTGCCAGGGGCACATATATTTATCCTCCAAAACCAAGCATGCGTATCATTACCGATATATTTGAATGGTGCAGCAAAGAATTACCCAAATGGAACACAATTTCCATTTCGGGCTATCATATACGCGAAGCTGGAAGTACGGCTGTACAGGAAATTGCATTTACCCTTAGCAATGGAAAAGCATATGTAAAAGCAGCCCTTGAAAAAGGAATGGATATCAATGTGTTTGGCAAGCGCCTCTCCTTTTTCTTCAATGCACACAACAACCTGTTTGAAGAAGTAGCTAAATTCAGGGCAGCAAGAAAAATGTGGGCGGTAATGATGAAAGATCTTGGGGCAACAGATGCAAAAGCAATGATGCTTCGCTTTCATACCCAAACTGGAGGAAGTACCCTAACCGCACAACAACCTCTAAATAATGTCAGCCGGGTAACAATACAAACCATGGCCGCCGTGCTGGGAGGTACGCAAAGCCTGCATACCAATGGATATGATGAAGCGCTAAACCTGCCGACAGAAGAAGCAGCCCGCACTGCACTGCGTACGCAACAGATTGTGGGCTTTGAAAGTGGCGTGGCAGATACAGCCGATCCGCTTGCTGGTTCTTACTTTGTTGAAAGTCTAACAAACGAGGTGGAACAAAAAGCCTGGGAACTGATAGAAAAAATCGACGCTATGGGCGGTAGTGTAGCCGCGATAGAGCAAGGATTTATGCAGGATGAGATAGCCAAAAGTGCGTACGAATATCAACTAAATATTGAAACGGGAGAAAAAACTATTGTTGGACTAAACAGGTTTCATATAAAAGAAACCGATAATACAAGTGGCTTTAAAATTGATGATAGCATAAGAGCAGTTCAAACAGAAAAATTAAACAGATTAAAAGCCCGCAGAACCGCTACAGTAGCTGAACGATGCCTGGCAGACATTTCGGCCGCTGCTAAAGATGGAAGAAACCTGATGCCTTTGGTGATACACGCGGTTGAAAATTATTGTACTCTTGGTGAGATATCAGACGAGCTGAGAGCGGTTTTTGGGGAGTATAGATAGTAATATGGAAATGAAAATGAAGACTTCGATTTGATGGTGCATGGAAAAGTCGAGTACTTTAAGAGATCTCCCTTCCACCAAACGACGATGGATTAAAAAATGCAGGACACTGTTTCAAAGGATTTTTAAAAGACCTCAGTTACAAACATGAAGAAGAATTCAGGTTTCTAAAGGTACAGAATGTGTGATAAACGCTCCCGGTTGTAGTTCGCTAAGGAATAAAACTTAACGCTTCTTTATACCCTTATTGCCGATTGCAGGTTACTTTTGTTTTATGAAGAATATTTTTACTCTGTTTTCCATTTTACTTATTATTTCAAACTCCCTGGTCGCCCAAAAACAAAGCTTCCAAAAAGCCCCGATACACTCAAGAAACAAGAGTACTTCTCATTCTCAAAAACCTGGTGCAATTTCAAAAAACAATACCGGCACTAGTACCAGCAGAAATAATTTAAATTCCGGCTCTGAAAATTCTGTTACCGAAAGCGCTTCCACCTCAAAAAAAAATATTACCGGCATCTGGAAGGGTTATTTTGTGCAAAGCTCTTTTGGCTTTACTGATGACCGTTACAAGTTTGAAGTACAATTAGCACAACTTGCTAATGATGCACTTAATGGGGTAACGTATTCTTATAAGACCACCGTCTTTTATGGCAAGGCCGAAGCAAAAGGTATCAATACAACAAAAACCAATAATATTATTCTTAATGAATTGAAACTGGTAGACCTGAAGATTGCCGATAGAAGCGATCCATGCCTGATGACATGCTACCTGGAGTACAACAAAATGGGAGATCTTGAAACGCTAACAGGAACTTACTCAAGCAGAAATGTAAGAGACAAAGCAGATTGCGGAAGTGGAAAAGTGTATTTAGAAAAAACACCGGCAAGTGATTTTTATAAAGAAGATTTTGTGATTAAAAGAGAAAATGAATTGAAGAAAAAAGAAAAATCCTTTGCCACAAAGACTACCACATCGGGCAAGCCTGTTGCTAAAACGACAGTTGCTAAAAAACCTATATTAAAACCGGGAGCAGAGGGAAACTTAATCGAAGTGCCCAAAAAGAAACTTCCTGCTGTTCCTACTCCTTCTGCTCCGGAAACGGTGGTAGTTCCTAAAAAAGAAGAGCCTCTTAAAACACCTGAGCCTCCCGCAATAAAAGTGTTGCCGAAGCCGGAAATATTAAAAAGCAGGGATAACGAAATAGTAAAAACAATAATCACCCACGTCAAAGAGTTTAAAATAGATCTGTATGATAACGGAGAAATTGATGGCGATCGTATTTCTGTTTATCACAACAATGAACTCATCGTTTCAAACAAAACCCTTACTGATAAGCCCATTAGTTTTACAATAAAAGCTGATGAAAAAGCCGCTGTTCACGAATTTGTGATGGTGGCTGAAAATCTTGGTTCTATTCCTCCTAATACTGCATTGATGATTATTACTGCCGGAACACAGCGGTATGAATTATTTGTAACGTCCACAGAACAAAAAAACGCAGTAGTGCGAGTAGTTTACCAACCGGATTAAAGGTTTGGAATTTTAAGGATTAGCAGTAATCTAAGGTTGTACTATTACCGTTAGATGTATAAATTAAATCGCCTTTTTCAACGGTAAAATGGACAATTGTGCCAGGATGATCAAAGACAGTTCCAGCTCTTCGACTACCTACTATACACCAGTACGCCATCCGTTGCAGCAATTTCGCTGGGTAAAAACCCAAATTCTTTCTTAAAGGTGTTTGCAAAATGGCTCAGGTTAGAATAGCCAACCATGATGCCTACTTCCTTAATTGTATATTCTGCCAGTACCAGCAGGCACTTCGCCTTAAGCATACGGTTTTTTTGATAATACTCGTAAATCGGCAAACCGTACAGTGCCTTAAAATCATTCTTCAACTTTGTGGGGCTCATTGCCGATATTCTTGACAGCTCGTCTATGGTGGGCGGCGCAACGGCAAAATTTTTAACCAGCAACGCCTCTACTTTCATTAACCGCAACGTTTCGTCATCGCTTCGCTTTACTTTTTTCCCTTTAAGGTCTTTGCGTTCGTACAGCTTCACTATGTACTTTTCAAGCAACAGCAACACCCTGTTCTGAATATAGTTAAGCTTTAGCGGTTGATTCATTTTGTCAGTCCATAGATCATCAAGCATTACCCTATACTCCGTGGCAA
>JALYZZ010000305.1 GCA_030948675.1 Bacteroidota bacterium
ACTCCGTCGTTTACAATAAAAATGAAATAGGTAAAAAACCGCTTTCTTTTTATCAATCGCTTTTCTTTTACCGGCAGCTTATTAACGAGACCGTGATTGTAGGCTACGCATTCGCTTTGAAGGATGCATGCCTGGCATTCTGCTATTTGAGGTTTGCAAATAGTGGCTCCAAAATCCATAATTGCCTGGTTGAAAGCAGCAGAGTCTTTTTTATAAAGCAGTGTAGCCGCAAGGGCGCTAAAGGTCTCTTTGCCTTTTGAAGAGTCTATCGGTGTAGCTTCCCCAAAAAATCTTGATAAAACACGAAAAACATTCCCATCTACAACAGCATGTGGAAGTCCGTACGCAAATGAGGAAATCGCGGCTGCTGTATAGGGCCCTATTCCCTTGAGTTTTAATATGTTTTCATAAGTTTCAGGAAATTTTCCATCAAGGTTTTTATAAATATGCCGTGCTGTAAAAAGAAGATTTTTACATCTTGAGTAGTAGCCGAGCCCCTCCCATATCTTAAAAACCCCTTGATCAGAGGCCTCTGCAAGGCTTTTTAATGTTGGAAACTCCTTAATGAAATTATTATAATACGCAAGTCCTTGCGTTACACGTGTTTGTTGAAGAATAATTTCGCTAATCCAAATTTTATAAGGGTCTTTTTCTCCCTTCCATGGCATGATTCTTTTATTTCTCTCTAAGTTCCAACTCATTATGTTTTTGGTAAAATTGTTTGTCATGTTTAAAACCGAATATAATAAGAGGCGTTAATTGTCTGAGCTGGAAAAATCAAAAGGCATGACCCATTATGTGACTTTTTTTGATAATTACTTCTTAAAAATGAGGTGCTGAAAGTAAAAAATAAGGGTTTTTAATAACAAAGCCTACTCTACAACATTTAAAAAAAATGGTTGAGTAAAAAAAGAAAAAATAATTACCCAATGAGAAAGTCAGACTTAATAAATCAGATTTCGGAGAAAACGGGCATTCCTAAAGTCGATGTTTTAGTGACATTAGAAACTATGTTCAAAGAAGTAAAAGATAGTCTTTCCCAAGGGGAAAATATTTATATCCGCGGATTTGGAAGTTTCATTACCAAAAAAAGGGCTGCAAAAATAGGCCGCAATATTAAGCGCAATGTGGCCGTCGAAATTCCCGAACATTTCATTCCTGCTTTTAAACCTGCAAAAGAGTTTGTAAGTGAAGTTAAAAGCAAAAGGAGACAAGAAGATGATGTAGCATCTTAGTAAGTATCATAAATGGCATTATTCCTTTTAACTAAACTACTACCTATGCGCCCGCCATTTACTTTACTTTTGCCGTATAATCAGTAATTGTGAAGAAACAACAAATTCTTTTGGTGGGTGGAGGTCTAACATTATTTATACTTCTTTTCTTTTTCGGAAATACCATACCGCCGAAAAAGCCTGCGGCGATTGCTGCAAATACTCCCCACGAACAAAAAAAGATTGAAACTGAAAAGTTACTTACGCATGCAAAAGAAAGATTAACGCCTCAGCAGTTAGAACGAGTCACCTCGTTGGAAAATAGTGTAAAAAGAGGGGACGTAAAAAACCAACAACTTTTAGTTTATAAAACGCTTGCGGCTTTTTGGGAAGATAGCATCAGATTGTTTGAACCTTATGCTTATTATACTGGTGAAGCGGCGAAGTTGGAAAATTCTGAAAAAAGCCTCACCTTTGCAGCCCATTTGTTTTTAAACAACCTAAAAACGGAGACAGATCCTCCGATGCAGAACTGGTTAGCAACAAATGCGAAAGATCTTTTTCAACGAGCGATACAATTAAATCCTAAAAACGATAGCAGCAAAGTTGGTTTAGGAGCTTGTTACATTTTTGGCAACATTTCCGAGAATCCAATGGAAGGCATATCGGCAATAAGGGAGGTGGTACAACGAGATCCTGAAAACATGTTTGCTCACCTGATATTAGGTCTTGGAGGTATTAAGAGCGGGCAGTATGACCGGGCCATAGAGCATTTTAAAATCATTGTCGACAAGCAACCAGACAACCTCGAAGCGGCATTGAACCTTGCTGAAGCATATGATCAGAAGGGTGAAAAGCAGGAGGCAACCAAATGGTATAAAGTGGTAAAAGGAAAAATTCCAAATCCTGAAGCTCAAAAAGAGTTGGATGCAAGAATAAAAGCTTTACAGTAATCGTAATTATAAACTAAAAATTATTAGATCATGCCTTGCGGAAAGAAAAGAAAGCGTCATAAAATTGCGACGCATAAGCGTAAAAAGAGATTGAGAAAAAATCGTCATAAGAAGAAGAAATAAATTTCTTCTCATCCTGTCATCATTAGCAATGCCGGAGAGTAAAAGTATTCTTCGGCATTTGCAATTTTTTACTAATCTGCCAACCACCTGTTTTGCAACTTTTACCTTTACCTTATCAATATAAAAAGTGGCAGGATGATTTAGTGTTGGTATTATATGTGATGAAGTGGTATGCTCTCCAAAGGGAGAACTTGTGTGAATTTTTTTAAAAGTTGCAAATTTTGAACAAAGAATTAATTATAAATGCTACCCCACAGGGAGTAGAGATAGCCTTACTTGAAGATAAAAAGCTCGTGGAGCTCCATAATGACAAAACAGATTCTAGTTTTGGTGTTGGAGACCTTTACCTTGGGAAAGTTAAAAAGTTGATCCCGGGTTTAAATGCAGCATTTATTGATGTCGGTTTTGAAAAGGATGCTTTTCTTCATTACACAGATTTAAGCCCTTTTGCCCGCTCCATCTTAAAATTTACTCAAATAAGTATTACCGACAAGTCAGAAAACGGTATAGACTTTACAAAGTTTGAAGTCGAGCCTGAAATTGTAAAAACAGGTAAAATAAGCGAGGTTTTAAGCGGAAAGCCTAATGTGCTGGTGCAAATATTAAAGGAACCGATTGCTGCTAAAGGACCAAGGTTAAGTTGCGAGATTTCGTTGCCGGGTCGATTCGTCGTTCTTACTCCGTTTAATGACATTGTTGCCGTATCAAAAAAAATACATAGTGCCGAAGAACGTAAAAGACTGCAAAAAATAGTAGAGGCAATAAAGGAGAAAAACTTTGGAGTGATTGTACGTACTGCAGCAGAAGGCAAAAACACATCAGAATTACATGAAGATCTTTCTTCCCTGATAAATACGTGGAAGGCTATACAGAAAAATTTGAAAGGTGCAGAAGCGCCGGCAAAAATTTTAAGCGAGCAGACGAAGGCCACAAGTATGC
>JALYZZ010000307.1 GCA_030948675.1 Bacteroidota bacterium
GTAGTATACCGTGCAATAGTTGAATAGAAGTTGCTCTCCACATGCAGGCGAAACTCGTTTCTTACTTCCCGCATAACCGTTAGGTCGGGCCGCTTATCTCTTAAAAACATCTTCAACTTACCTGATAACAGCGCCTGGTACTCCATACTGGTGATAATTTTTCTGTTAACCAAAGTCTTCAGAAGCTTGAAGTACTCGAAATAGTGAAGACCATTTTTGTAAGCGGCACCGCTTACGTCTTTGTCGTGCTTTCTAAAATAGTTAAGGTATTTGCCCGATACGAAAACATCACCCTGTAGTGCAAGCAATATCCAAAACAGCATATCGCCGCAAAATTGATAGCCCGAGAACTCGTCATCAATGTTGTAATAAAGCGACTTTTTAAAGATGCACATGCTTGCGTTCGGTATCCCAAAATTATCAAGCAGCATTTTATCATTAATAAACGCGTTGCCGGTTATAGTCTTCTCCAGGTAGGCTGCATAGGTTTGCCAAAGAATTTCTCCCTTTGAAGAAACAACAACAGATTGAGCAACGGCTATTGCAGTATTGTTTGTAATACCGTTAAGCAGTGTCTCCAAAAAAACAGGTTCGCACCAATCATCGCTTTCTGCAATCCATATCCAATCTCCCTTTGATAACTCAATTCCTTTTTGCCACTGTTTGAAGGCGACGCCAGTATTTGAAGGGTTGTAAACGATAGTCGAAATGCGTGGATGGTTCCTGTACGATTCGATTATTTCGCTACTGGCATCAGTAGAACAATCGTCCAGAATGATGATCTCAAAATCCTGCCATGTCTGGTTTAAAACAGAATCTATTCGTTGTTGTAAAAAAGGTGCGTGATTGTAGTTTGGAATGATGACAGAAACCAACTTTTGGAGGGTTAAATGCGAAAAAACGGGAATTGTATTCAGGCAGGCACCGGATACAAATTGTAAAGGGTTGCCTTCACATCTTTATTCTTCAATATTCTTCAATTCCAAATTATATCGCTGCAAAGCAGAATTCGTACAATGAGGACTAAAGTTGTTCCACCGTGTTAAAACAACTCAGGCAGTTTTCGAATAATTGGTCAAGGTTCGAGTATTACCAATTCTCTCATACCACGATACATAAATCTCGTCAAATGTTGTTTGTAAATCTTTTGTAATACTCCACGAGGGATAATGCTCTTTCATTTTACTAAGGTCCGAAATATAACAGATGTGGTCTCCCTCCCGGTTTTTATCTGAATATTCGTACTCCATTTTTTTTCCGGAGATGGAACTAATTAAATCAAAAGCCTCTAAAATGGAAATTGAATTATTTCTGCCACCGCCGAGGTTATATACTTCTGCACAGCGCGGACTATTAATAAATTTTTCAATAAAGGACGAAACGTCAAAAGAGTGGATGTTGTCTCTTACCTGCTTGCCTTTGTAACCGTAGACTGTATACTTCTTGCCGATGATATTGCATTTTATGAGGTAGCTTAAAAAGCCATGGAGCTCTACACCAGAGTGATTAGGACCAGTTAAGCAGCCGCCTCTTAAACAGCATGTAGGCATGTTGAAATAACGGCCATATTCCTGCACCATTACATCGCCGGCAACTTTAGATGCGCCGAAAATAGAGTGTTTAGACTGATCTATTGTAAAGGTCTCCTTAATACCGTTGTAGTCCTTTTCGTCTTCAAAATCCCATCTGGTTTGCAGTTCGACTAATTTCAACTTATTTGGTGCGTCTCCATATACTTTGTTGGTAGACATATGCACAAAAGGTGCCTCTGTGGAATAAAGTCTCACTGCTTCCAAAAGATTGAGCGTACCTACTGCGTTGACATCAAAATCATCAAATGGACGAGATGCAGCCAGATCATGACTTGGTTGTGCCGCTGTGTGTACAATTGCAGCAGGCTTCACTTTAGCAATAAAATCTATTATATCTTTTCTTGACCTGATGTCGAGATTGTAATGTGTATAGTTTTTAAAATCTGATTGCAATCTTTGTGCGTTCCAGGTTGTATCACCCGCCGCTCCAAAAAAATCTGCTCTCATATTATTGTCTATACCCACCACATCCCAACCTATTTTTGCAAAATGGCTTACTACTTCACTCCCTATTAATCCGGCAGATCCTGTAACCAGTATTTTTTTTGATCTCATATTCTGCTTATTTTATCTAACACCCTGTTTAAGACCAGTTCCCTGTCAAAATTGTCTACATACTTCTCGGCGTTCTGCTTTATTTCTTCGCGTTTGGCCGGGCTAAATAAAATTTCGTGAACAGCTTCTTCCAATGCTTTTATGTCACCATATTCTGTCACAAATCCTATCTTATTTCTTTTTATAGTTTTATACAATTCACAATCTTTGTCGGCAGACAATAGAATTATTTTTTTAGCTGCCATCAAACCAAGCAGTTTTGAAGGAAAATAAACATCGAAGTCTGTTTTTTTCTGCGGTAGCAGAAATATGTCTATATCATTCAGAAAGTGCAGGTACTCGGTGGTATTTAGAAGTGATAAAAAAGTAACATTTTTTACCCCTTTCTCTTCCGCATGACTGATGACGTAGTCAAGCGCTGAACCTTCCCCTATTATAAAAAACTTTATGCTGGCATTTTCACTGAAGCATGTTGCTACATCAACTACGGTTTCGACC
>JALYZZ010000112.1 GCA_030948675.1 Bacteroidota bacterium
AGTGTGTTGATTTTACTATACACCGATCACGAGCAGGATTGGAACTACTGCATGTGGGAATGTGGAGTTGCATCGCATCCTGAAAGTCCGGAGACAAAGATTATACTATTTAACTGTAACGCCAGCTCTCCTGGCATTTTTGCAGATCAGGTTAGCGTAAATCTGAGGAACCTTGTAGATATTCAAAAATTTACCAATGATTTTCTTACTTCGCCAGACTTTTTTCCAGGGTATAATAGGGCAATAACGAACTTTCAAAAAAATGGTTCTGAGGTAGCTAGCTCAGCAGCAGATTTTTGCCAAAAGCTTCAGGAAGTATTGCCTGTACCACCTCCCGCATATTCTGTAGATTGGCCAACATTTCCGTTTTTGCAACTACAGTTGAATTCAAAAGAAGTAGAAGCGATAACAAAAGCTAAACCCATTGAACGATTGCAAATCGCTTCTGAACTTATTTTAAGGGAAAGCAAAATTACCGCAGCAGACAAATACTGCGAGCAGCTTTTTGGAATGCCGAATTTTGCACCAGACATGCCATTTAGTAAACTAGTGGACTCATGGAAGGAGACCTTCGCTAATTCACAATCCAAATGGGTTGAATCGTTGTGCACCCAGGTAACAGATGGAGCAATGTGGAAGTTTCCGAAGCCGGTAGTTGGCATGATGCAAGGTCTTACTGATGATAACTGGTATAGTCCTATTTTAATTCGTGTTCGTAAAATACCCTCTGACGGAAACATGCAGTTCGATATATATTTTTACAGGTTTATGGTTGATCAGCAAAAAAAGGCTGTTGAGATACCTCTTCCTTTAGAAAATTCCCAATAAATCGCCTTGCCTCGTATTTCCATCCTTATTAAAAAAAATTTTTACCTCTATATACTTGTCTATCTACCTTATTTAAAATTTAATTTTTTACTGATAGTCACAGAAGAATTTTGTAGCTAAATAAAGCACTACATGCTGCCAATAGTCATCATTTTCTCATTGCTCCTATTTTTATATTCACACATCGTTAGCGCGCAAATAAAGCCGTGGTGTTACAAAATCTGTGGAATGACGACCTTAACAACTACAACCGAAAGAATACATAGATAAATTGTTGGATTTGCTAAAGCAAAAGCTAGCAGCGGCAGACTTTGCCACAGAAAGCAATAGCGTCATTTTCGTGTGTGTACGTGTTGGTGATCTAAGCGAATGCGAAAGCTAATTGAGCAGGCGATATTGTTTTGGCAGTAACGGGTCGCAGCCTGGCAACAGAATGAATATGATAGACTGCTGTTTCCTCGTATCTTGATGCTACTATCATCTTAACTCCACCTGCCTGTTCGTTAAATAATTGTTGAACCAGTTTGGGGCAATTATTATTTTTTGAAAGGTGTGAAAGAATTAGGTGACTCATAAAAGAGGGCCTGTACTGCGTAAAGAGTTCAAGTGCTTGTTTGTTACTTAAATGCCCGTTTCCGCCCGTAATACGCCTTTTTAAAAAGTAGGGATAGTTACCTTTATCCAGCATTTCCTCGTCAAAATTTGCTTCAAGAAACGCTGCGTTACATTGTTGAAATTGGCTAATCAAATTCTTGCACGCTACACCTATATCGGTAAAAACGCCCACTTTTATTTGCTGGTATTCTACCACAAAACTACAAGGGTCACATGCATCGTGCAATTTTGAAAAAGCGGTGATAGTCAGGTCACCAATATTGACCGGTGCATCGGTACTAAAAGGTTTTACAAGATTTTCTTCAATGCTAAACCCACATGCAATAAGTGTTGGATGTGTTATGTAAACAGGTATTTGGTATTTTTTTATGAGGGAACATATTCCTTTGACGTGGTCAATATGTTCGTGCGATACAAACACCGCTTTTATTTTTTGCATACTTAACCCCAGCCGTCTCATCCTTTTCTCAATCTCCCTGCAAGATATGCCTGCATCTACCAGTATTGCTTCCTTGACATTGCCAACATAATAGCAGTTGCCGTTGCTGCCAGAGTTTAAGGATGTAATGAATAGAGACATATCAGCACAAAGAAAGTTAGTTTGGATGAATTATTATTAAAAGATCAACGGCATTCTTATGGGTGTTTACAAGTTATTTGCAATGAGGCGGGGAAACGCTTTATTAACACCTCATTTTAATAGTTCGAAGAAAGGATGTGACAAGTTTTTGTAATGAATGAGCATTCGACAGTTGAAGGAATAATTGTTAAATGTGCTATTAGCATCACCCGGATCTGCACTCTTGCATTTTTGCTACTTCAAATTTTTAAGTAAACTTTGATAGGTGAGCAGGTGATGCCCATGGATATGGCGCACCAGAGTGCGACGCAACTATGATAATGAGGGTCATGAAGACTGAACCAAAAAAGAATTAAAAATCAACAGACGATATGCCTAACAGAGACGAAAAAATATTGGTGGTAGGGGCGTGCGGACAAATAGGAGTGGAACTGACGTTGCAATTAAGAAAGATGCACGGTGAGGGGGTGGTGATTGCCAGTGACTTAAGAGAAGAACATCCGCTATTAAAAGGCACCGGCCCGTATGTATCGCTTGATATCATGAACAAGGAAACTTTTCACGTGCTTGTGCTGAGGTACAACATCACACAGGTGTATTTGCTAGCTGCGATATTAAGTGCTACAGGTGAAAAAAATCCGGCGCTGGCATGGCACATTAATATGCAAAGCCTGTTGAACGTGCTGGAGGTGGCAAAAGAAGAACACCTGGCAAAGATTTACTGGCCAAGTAGTATTGCTGTTTTCGGACCTAGTTCGCCAAAAGACGATACGCCGCAACATACTGTTATTGAGCCTACCACAGTGTATGGCATTAGTAAATACGCGGGTGAAAGGTGGTGTGAATATTATTTTAACAGGTATAAGGTGGACGTTAGAAGTTTGAGATATCCCGGATTGATCAGCTATAAGTCGCAACCCGGCGGAGGTACAACTGACTATGCGATTGAGATTTTTCATGATGCTATAAGCAATGGTCATTATACCTCTTTTTTACAGGAAAATACCTACCTGCCTATGATGTATATGCCCGATGCCATTCGCGCGACTATAGAGCTGATGGAAGCAGATCCAGATGCAATAACCGTTCGCTCGTCGTACAATATTGGTGCAATGAGTTTTTCACCGGGCGACATAGCGTTAGAAATTAAAAAACATTTTCCTGGGTTTTCAATAGATTATAAACCTGATAGCCGGCAAAATATAGCAGATAGCTGGCCAAGGAGTATCGACGATAGCCAGGCCAAGCAAGATTGGGGATGGCAGCCGGAATATGATATAAAAAGGATGACGGAGGATATGCTGAAAAATCTTAAGAAATGATACAGCTTTTCATGCAGCATTCAAAACCTGATACCTACATTAAAACCTAAACCTCTTACTCCGGCTATACTGCCCGAACTGGCTACGGTAGCTCCGCTGCCGTTAACCTCAGATTTAATATTTGTAAATTTAATATCCAGGTTGTCGAGCTGGCTTTTAAGAGATTGTTGTTCGGTGCTGCTTAGTTCAGTTTTAGCAACAAAGTTGCCGCTTGCACCGCCAATACTTGCTCCTATTATCCACCAGTCGAGGTATAAACGCTTAGACAAATGGAAAGTGCTTCCCATCATTAATCCACCGGTGGTGGCATTGAGTGAACCATTAAAAAAAACATCTCTTCGCGCACCGGTTGAAGTGGTGTAGGTAATTGGTCCTTCAAGATTGTAGTGGCCAAAACGTACGTAAGGGGCAAGGTACAAACCATGAAACGAGCCGTCTCTTCCGAAGTAATAGCGTGCCTCCGGTGTAAATATCGAGGTGCCTAAACTGAAGTTTTTAATATCAACAACTGCTGCTTTCGCCTGGTCATTGTTAATCTGATTTTCAATAAATGATTTAAAGGCGATACTCGAAGCAGGGATTGCACTATATCCAAGTGCCACAGTTATTCGCTTGCCTACCTGCCTTTCATATTGAAGGCCAAATCCTTTTCCGGCAAATGCAGATAGGTTTACTTTGGCCATATTTTTTCCTTCAGTTATTTGCGACCAGCAGGTGCAGCAGAAAACAAAGGCGAGAAGCACCATCGCCGTCCTTTTTTTCATTATATAGTTTTGTTAGGTTAATCAACTATAATGCTATTGGCCATTTTAAAATACAAGCCCCTTTCCTGCAATATCAGCTACCGTTTTATTTTCCAGGATAGCCAGCGACGCATCTCTCACCTGCAGCATCACTTTATTTAGTCCGCAATAATTTTCATCACAATTTTTGCATTTGGTATAGAAATAAAGACTAACGCACGGCAGCAAGGAGATGGGTCCATCAATAAGGCGCATTACGGTGGCGAGTTTAATCTCAGCAGGGTTTTTAGCAAACAAATAACCGCCACCCTTTCCTTTTTTACTGTCAAGTATACCTGCTTTCTTCAATTGCAATAAAATGTTTTCAAGAAACTTTAGCGGTATTGTTTTTTGCTCAGATATTTCTGCAATTAAAATCGGTCGTTGTCTATCCTGCTGAGCCATATACATAAGTGCTTTAAAAGCATACTGAGTTTTCATTGAAAGCATAGCGCCTTGTTTATTAAATTAAAATTATGCTTATTAATTATTACAAATTCGATAATAACTAATTTCATATTTTGAAATATCATTTATGAAAAGACACCTTCTTTGTGCGCTTCTTTTCTTTACCGTTCGTTCTTTCATTTCTTCTTTGGCTATAGCTCAGCTTAATATAGTAAAGCGTCCTCGAATTAACCTGGGCACAAATATTATTTATGCTACACCTCACGGTAATTTTGCAAACGCCTATGCGTTTGGAATTGGATGCGAGCTGGTTGGCGGAATAGGCGTAGGCTCAACCTATTTTATTGGTTCAATAGGTAATATGTGGTACAAAGCAACCGGCAATAATTCTTTAGGCAACTTAACTACCGTTCCGGTAAAAGTGGGTTTGAAAAGATACTTTTTATTAAAAAGGTTTTTCATTAATGGTGATGTTGGCATTGCTACATTTAAAATAAACAATACTAGTTCAAGTGCTTTTACTGCAGGTTTTGGTGCAGGCATCAAACTGTTGGGACTTGAAGCGGCACTTTACTACAATACTTTTAAAAACAATATCGGTTATTCTAAAGCCTGGTACTCAAATAATACCCAGGCCAAAATTGGTTGGAGTTTTTCTCTGTAACATTTGCCCTTGCAATTCATTTTCAACAGAATAATAATAGATAGGTCCGACGAAACAAGACCCTTATATAATTACAGGCTATTTTTGCCCAACAATGAAAGGTGGTTACAATTGCATAGCTCCTTACTATGACTACCTGTCAAAAATAGTTTTTGGAGATGCTATTATATGTGTTCAGCGTTTTCTGCTTCAATCTATTAAGCCTAATAGTACCATTCTTATTATTGGTGGCGGAACGGGCTGGATATTGAAAGAGATAGCTACTACCCATCCGGCAGGGCTCACCATTACCTATATTGATATTTCCGCAGCCATGATAGGCTTATCGGCTAAAAGGAATTTTGGCGGAAATGAAGTTGTTTTAATTACCGGCGACATTCAGCAAATACCTATCGACGGTAATTTTGACATTGTAATCACTCCTTTTTTGCTGGATAATTTTTTTACTGATACCGTTGAACTAATCATTAAAAAAATTGATGGTCAGCTAAAGCCCGGTGGGCTTTGGTTATTTGCTGATTTCGAGGTAAGCCCTACAAATCAATTATGGCAAAAACCCCTGCTAAAGCTGATGTACTTTTTTTTTAAAATTGTGTGTAGCATCGAGGCTAATAGTTTGCCCGATACTAATAGCTTGTTTACCCAATATGGATATAGTAAGATTTCAACTAAAACTTTCTTCCGCAATTTTATAACCGGCATTGTTTTTAAAAAGCCTGATCGCTAGCAACATCACTTATACTTCATGTTCGGGCACATGGATAATAAAAATTTTTGTGATAGAAGGAAACCTGTTTCCGATTTGATTTTTAATTCTTTCAATCGCTTTTGTTAGCTCTGGCTTGGTAAGTTCGCTTTTAAAAACAGTCGGCAAGCGTGAAAATCAACATGCAAAAAAATCAGATGGTAAAACTTCGGATCTGCTCGATAAAATTTGCAAACAGGTTATAACCGGAAAAGGCAAAGCCAAAAACCAGCAACAAGCCAATACCTGCCAAAGCCCCAAACAAGTGAGCTGAATGATTAATGCCACCTGCACCTCTGCGGTCGAGGTAAGCAGTAATGCCAAGATAAATAAAACCAAAAATGAACCCGGGAATACCGATAGGAATAAATATAATGCCCATCTTTTGCAAGGGCGATAAAAAAATACCTGCGAATATGATAGCCGATACCGCCCCGCTGGCTCCTAAGCTTCTGTAATAGTAATCGTCTTTGTGTTTTATATAAGTGGGTATCAGGCATAGAAACTGTGAAATAATATACAGGGCGAGATAGAGGATTGGCCCTAAAGAGCCGAAGAGGTATCTAAAACTTTCTTCAACAAAACCTCCAAAACTGTAAAATGAAAACATGTTAAACAAAAGATGCGAAATATCAGCGTGTATCAATGCGCATGAAAAGAACCTGTACCATTGTTTTTGATTGGTGACGGCAGGAGGATAAAAAATAAGCTGGTCAGTAATTTTTTGATTTGAAAAAGCAGAAAAAGAAATGATAGAAGTTATAATAACAATAATTAAAGTAATGTTCATAGTGCGGCAAGTTAAAGAATTATTCGTGATGGTATTTTTCGTTTCTAATGATTGTGCAAGCCCTGTAAACCTGCTCAGCCAATATTAGTCTTACCAGTTGATGAGGAAATACCAGATGCGAAAGCGACCAGGTGAAATTGGCTCTGTTCTTGATTTGATTGTCGACGCCGAAAGCGCCTCCAACAAGAAATATAAGGTTTTTGACGCTGTTATTTGCGCTCGCCTCAATTAGCAAAGCGACCCCTGGTGACGTCATTTCTTTGCCTGTTTCGTCAAGCAAAACAAGGTAATCGTCTTTATGCAAAAGGTTTAAAATAATGACTGCTTCGTTCTTTTTTATATCGCTTTCAATTGAGTTGACTGTTTGTTTTGCCGCAGCCAAAATCTTCCATTCTACTGGGTAATACCTGGCAACTCTTTTTGTAAAATCTTCTATGCCTGCCTTTACGTAACTTTCATGGGCTTTACCTACAGACCACAGTTGAACTTTCATGCCTCAAAGATAATTTTCGTAACTACAGTTCGGCAGTGGCAGGAAAAATATACATTGAAAAAAAATACAAATGCGAAGGTTTCTCACGGTACTGGTATTTTTTATAACCTCAATTGCAAAAGGCCAACAAATAAACGGGCATGCAGTTAATTATTTTAAACATGTTGGAGAAGGTATTAACGGCGCTAATTTCTTTCAGGATAGCAAGATGAATGCTTATGATGTTAAGTATTTAAAGCTTGACCTGACGGTGCAACCAAAAAACACTTTTATAGCCGGAAACTGCAGCTATAAGGTAATGATAAACCAGGCCATAGACTCGTTTGCAATTGAATTTAAACAAACTATGCAGCTTGACTCTGTTTATGTCAATAACATAAAATCATCTTTTCTTCGTCGTAACGATCATGTGTATGTAGCGCTGCAATCTGTTGCCACAGCCGGAACTTTTGTTAACGTTACTTTTTTTTATAAAGGCAATGTTGCAGCAGGTTTTTACTCAGGAACGGATGAGAATGGAATGGATTTTACCGCAAGCGTTTCAGAGTCTTTTCAAGCGCGCGAATGGTTTCCGGCAAAACAATTCTTGAATGATAAAATCGACTCTACTGATATCTGGATAACTACCGGAGCAGCATACAAATCGGGTTCAAATGGTCTTTTGAAAATGGTGTTTAATCTGCCAAATGATTTGAAGCAATACCGATGGTCTTGCCGGTATCCGCTCAATTATTATATGCCTAGTGTTGCTGTCGGCAACTACATGGAATATGACAATTACGCAAAGCCTGCAGCCATTGCTCCCGACTCT
>JALYZZ010000325.1 GCA_030948675.1 Bacteroidota bacterium
GGACACGAGTGCTTGCAAGTGTACGTAAGAAGGGCGTTGCACCCACACACAACTGCGCGGCTTAAAACGCCATTGATCAAAAAGGTCATTACAATGTCGAACGGAGCGTTTCTACGAAATTGTCTCATCCCAGTAATCCTAATTATAATAAATGTGATGAGAAACATAACGATCGAACGTACAATTATTTCAAGGATTGAAATGTGCTTGTTAATACCAAGGTATTTATCTAAAATCTCTTGATTTATACGATAAAAAGATTGGATATATAACAAGTAAAACGCGTGTCAACTGATACGAAAAAAATTATGTCACCACTTCGCTCTGTTGCAGAAAACAAAAAACCCCACCAAAAGGCAGGGTCAAGTTATAAGTAAGATTATTTTTAGAATCCTTTTTTTGCAACACCATCTTCAATAGCCTGTAGTGCTTTTGCTTCGCTTAAAATTGCTGCCATTTTATTGCCTTTACCATCATGACCACCTGCCATATATCCGCCTCTCGCTGTTTTCGAAATTACAGCTTCATGCATAGGAACATTTTTTTCTTTAGTTTTTAAACAGTAAGCCTTGATCATTTTTGAAGTATCCATCGTTGTTGGTTTTTTAAATTACTAACTATAAAATTTTTAATAACGGGCCACAAGCTACAAATTTTTTAAGAATTACATTTTTTCAGGGAAAGTGCGGCTTCCTCATATTGTATTTGATTTTAAAATAGTAGGGTGTAAGGATATATTATCATTAGGTTCAAAAGAAGTATTTAAAGGTTCACAAGTATTGAAAAGCGATTCTTAAAAAGACTGAAGACTCGAAAGAAATATAGGATGCAACTATTTGTTTCCTTGACAAATCTTGACATTGCATAAAAAAAGGCCGTCTAACCAACAGGTTAACGACCTTTAGTTCAGAAGTTTTTTCTAGAGATGTATTTGGAAACCAGCTCCTAAACCATATATAGTTCCGCCACCGGTTATTACGCGTGCAGCAACTTCAAGAGCAACATTTTTAGTTAAAAACGATGCATAACCAACCCTTCCTGAAAAGCCGGTACTTGATGAACTACCAGTAGAACCAGCAAATGCAATACCTGCCTGGGCAAATAATTTGCCTGTTGGAGTACCGCCAAAATAAGCTCTTAGATAGGGTCCAATACCCCAATTAGTGTAGCCTCCACCAGTGATTAGGTTAAATTCGGCACCACCAGCTACATTGTTCATAAAGAAATAGCCAATGTTAGGCGTTGCTGTAAATGTGGTATTTCCTGATCTTCCCAGGAGGAGCACCTCACCTCCAACCATTACTTTACCTTTCTCAGTTTGGGCGCTTAACTGCGTAGTTGTTAAGAATGCTACAATAGCAATTAGTAGTAATTTTTTCATTTTTAAGAATTTAACTTTTGGATTAAGAAATTTAAACCTACGTATGCAAAATTTATTCCAACCGACCTGCTACCTTTTACACATCAATCTTCGCATACTTTGCATGGCTCTCAATAAACTCTCTTCTTGGTGCTACCTCGTCTCCCATGAGCATACTGAATACACGATCAGCCTCAGCAGCGCTTTCTATAGTCACTCTTTTTAG
Organism: Bacteroidota bacterium; assembly: GCA_030948675.1. GTDB lineage: Bacteria > Bacteroidota > Bacteroidia > Chitinophagales > Chitinophagaceae > Segetibacter. Next base: position 1,587 of record JALYZZ010000325.1, read on the forward strand.
CGTACGGCGTGCAGGGTCCATCGTTGTTTCCCACAGTTGCTCAGAGTTCATTTCACCCAAACCTTTGTAACGTTGTATGGTTACGCTGTCGTCCTTACCTCCGCCTAATTTTTCAACCCATTGTTTGCGTTGCTCTTCAGAATAAGCATATTCCTGTTCTTTACCTTTTTTCACAAGGTATAATGGTGGCTGAGCGATATAAACGTAACCGGCTTCGACCAACTCTTTCATGTATCTGAAAATAAAGGTTAGAATTAGCGTTGCAATATGGCTTCCGTCTACATCAGCATCCGTCATTATAATCAACTTGTGGTAGCGAAGTTTGGCAAGGTTTAATTGTTTAGGGTCGTCGGGCGTACCAACGGTAACACCTAGTGCAGTATACATATTACGGATCTCCTCGTTCTCATAGATCTTATGTTCCATTGCCTTCTCTACGTTTAAGATTTTACCTCTTAATGGCAGAATAGCCTGGAAACTTCTTTCCCGTCCCTGTTTAGCCGTGCCGCCAGCAGAGTCTCCCTCAACCAGGTATAGTTCAGTTTTAGTAGGGTCTCTTTCTGAACAGTCAGCAAGCTTACCTGGTAACCCACCGCCACTCAGCACCGTTTTGCGCTGTACCATTTCACGGGCTTTTTTAGCCGCAACCCTGGCCTGTGCTGCCAACACTATTTTTGAAATGACATTCTTAGCTTCTCTTGGATTTTCTTCCAGGTAAGCCTCCAGCGCACGGGCAACTGTTGTTTGCACAATGCCACTTACCTCACTGTTACCAAGCTTCGTTTTTGTTTGCCCTTCAAACTGCGGCTCCGGTACTTTTACTGATATGATGGCACTCAATCCCTCCCTGAAATCGTCACCTTCAACAACTACTTTGGCTCGTTCAAACAAGCCATTCTTATCCCCATACGTTTTAAAAACCCTTGTAAGTGCTTGTCTGAAACCGGTGACGTGAGTACCGCCTTCAATAGTGTTAATGTTATTTACATAAGAAAAGATGTGCTCTTTGAAATCATTATTGTACGTCATTGCAACTTCAACAGCTACCATGTTTGCTTCATCCAATCCTTCAACAAACAAGGTGTTTGGGATGAGTGCAGTACGATTGCCGTTTTTATCGAGCATCTCTACGAACTCAACAATTCCTCCCTCGCTATAAAAGCTTTTAAAATATGGTTTCTTCTCTTCATCCAACTCGCGCAGATCAGTAATATTTATGGTAATCTTTCGGTTTAAATAAGAAAGCTCTCTCAATCTGCCTTCGAGGATGTCTCTTTTATAAACCGACTCCTGGAAAATGGTATAATCGGGCCAAAAATGCACTGTAGTTCCGGTTATCTCCGAAGTGCCTATTTCTCGTACCGGATATTCAGGAACACCGCAATGATACTCCTGTTCAAAAATTTTACCTTCGCGGTGTACGGTTACATGCAATGTGGTGCTTAAAGCATTAACACAACTTACCCCCACACCATGAAGACCGCCACTGACTTTGTAAGTATTTTTATCAAATTTACCACCGGCATGCAGCACGGTCATTACAACTTCCAGGGCGCTTCTGTTTTCTTTGGTATGAATGGCAGTAGGGATACCTCTGCCATCATCGCTGACACTGATTGAATTGTCTTCGTGTATAGTAACATTAATATTTTTACAATAACCTGCAAGCGCCTCATCTATGCTGTTATCTACCACCTCATATACCAGGTGATGAAGTCCCTTTACGCCTACATCGCCAATATACATTGCCGGCCTTTTACGCACAGCTTCCAGCCCTTCCAGCACTTGTATGCTATCTGCACCGTAATTTTTATTTTGTGCTGCCGCATCATTTACAATTTCATCTGCCATAACTAATTGATTTTCCTGCATTTTATTATATTTCCGCAGGTGCGCGAATTTACGAAAAATAAAGGGGTTTCAGGCAGAAAAGTACTCGATTTAACCGTTGTAAGTACTACTGTGGAAATAGTGTGTATTGGCAAGAAAAATCATGTTTAAAAAGAAAGCGGTCAGATTTTAAACGACTGGAATAGTCAGGTTTACGGAAGTGCCGTGGCCTTTTTTTGACTCTATCGTAATGTGTCCGTTGAGTTGATCGGCTCTTTTTTGCATATTACCCAGGCCATTGCCATCAGCCTCTGTAAGATCAAATCCGATACCATCGTCTTTCACAATCAGCAATAACTTTTTGTTCTTCATCATTAACCGCAAAATCAATTTTCCCGCCCTTGAATATTTAGCGGAATTGTTGACGGCCTCTTTAAAAATGAGGAAGAAATCTCTTCTTGCTTCCATGTTAAGTTTTACATCATACACATCTTCGTCTACGCTACACTCAAAATCAATTTGTTTTGCTTCTAAAACATTCGTGGCAAATTCCCTCATTCTTGCGGCAATCTTTTGCATACTATCGTTGCTTGGTTTTATGCTCCAAACAATGTCATCCATCGCATCCATCATTCGTTCACTGTATTCGCTGATCTTGCTTAAATATTCCGATGTCTTACTGTTATCTACCTGTATTTTATTTCTAGCCATCGAACTAAGAATGTTGATGGTACTTAGGGTACTGCCCATATCGTCGTGCAGGTCTCTGGCAACGCGGTTTCTTAACGTCTCAACCGCCAGCAGCCGGTTTAGACGCATACTGTGCACTTCGTAAATAAGCAATGCGACCACCAACAAAAGGCAGCTTATAAACCACCATGTTTTATAATAGGGTGGCTTTATATACACACCGAGTTCGGTAATGTGAGTGCACCGCAAACCCTCGATGTTTTCGCAATAGACTCTGTAAGTGTATTTGCCCGGCGGCAGCAAAGAATAGTTTACAAAGTTTGAACGATCTGCTTTTACCCAGTCTTTATCAATTCCTTCCAATTTGTAGAAATAGGTTAGCTTGTCTCTCTGCGTATAACTAAGCGAAGCGAAATAGATACTTAAAGAGTTTTGATCGCTTTGAAGTTTTATTGTAGAAAGTTTTAGCAGCGAATCGACAAGCAAATACTGGTTAAACAATTTAAAATCTGTAATGGTAACATCAGGTGGCGGCTGGGTTGTTGAAAAAATCGCAGGATTGAACATGATAACAGAGTTACTGCCTCCGAAGATTATGTTGCCTGAACTTGTGCTATAGTCAGCCGCTATTGTTAGCTCGGCCAACACTATTCCGTCTCTTCTCCCATAGGGGGTTATAAGCTTGTTGTTAGGATTGTACCTGCAAAGTCCATTACTGGTAATAATCCATAAAAAGCCTTTTTCGTCCATTCGCAGTCTTAAAACAGTATTAGATGGCAGGCCATCTTCATACTGCACTCTTGATACCGAACCGGTGTTCTTATTGATAAAATGAAGCGCACCTCCGGCAAACACAATCAGGTTATTTCCTAACTGTTCTATATCTGTACCTGTGTTGCTGTATAGGCTGTTTTTACCTGCGTTGGCAGTATAGTGCTGCAATATCTGTCCCGTTGCCGGGTCTATTGCATACAAGCCACTTTCGCGTGTAGCCAGCCACATCCAGCCTTGTTTATCTATAAAAACTTTGTAAATGATAGTGCCTATATCACGAACTACGGTAAATTTATTATCGCTGCACTTAACTAGTCTTCCTGCTTCTGTAGCCAGCCACATTTGCCCGTGGTTGTCCTCTGTTATGTATTGAATTCTACTATTATCAATCTCCGGCGGGTGCAAGTATGTTATTGTTTTGCTGGCAATGTTGCTAATCATCAGAACGCCTGAAACGCATCCCGTCCAGATGTTGCCAGTTTTACTTTCGGTGGCCAGGCTCCAAGTTTGCAAAGTCGCGTCTTTCCATTCCTGCGGCCACTCTGCAGGCGGGGGTTTGGTGTACCAGGAAATGTCTACTTTGTTTAAAAATTTATCAGTCGCTGTAACTCCTTTATGTCCAGATGCAAATAACAATTCTCCGCCAGATGTCTCCAATATATCGTTTATCGCAGTTGGGCCATTTTTGTCGTTAAAAGTAACATTTACAACAGACGAATTGGCGCTGCCCGTAGCCGTGTAATAAATGCCTTCATTTGTAGCCAGCCAAATATTGCCGTCTTTGTCTTCGAGCACCTGGAACACCGATTCGTAATCGATTGTGATATTGTCGTTTCCTGTGCCGCTTTCTATAAATTCAAATCGCTGCGCATTCTTATTGTAGCTCAACAAAGCACTCAGTCCATATATCCATAACTCACCTTGTTTTGTTTCATAAAATTGTTTGTAATCCGCATATCCGCTCTTTACATTGTTTAGCCCTAATGTGTCTTTCTTTAAAGAAATACTTCCTGTACTATCAAAACAAAACCTGTATTGCCCGCCGTTGCCCCATGTGGGATAACCGCAAACCCAAATTCTTTGCTGCCGGTCTATATAAACCTTGGTAAGATTGCTTTGCAGCAGCTTGTTGGCCAGTATCAACGAATGGTTGGGGTTGTTCTCCCTGTACCACATCTGGCCACTTCGTTTATCATAAATACATAACCCCTTATCACAAGCGAACCAATATTGTTGCTTCGAAACGTTTTCGTAGTTACCGAGTAGGCTTACTGTCCATCCTCTGGGAATGGGAAAAGGATGATCATCAACAAAAGCATTTTCCCTTTTATTATAGTGCAAAATGCCATAGTTATCTACGTTGAGGTAAATCTCGCCTTGGGAGTCTTTCCACAAGCGATATTCGGAAGAAGCAGGAATTGTTCGCGCTGGTTTAAGGGCTATATTATTATAAACAAAGGTTGCAGGATCAAACAAACCAAACTTGCGCAGGGTAAACATTCCCAAAACAAGCTTGCCGCCATCGGCAGGAATGATCTGAGATATGCGTGGATACAGAAGCTGATCACTACCGGCTTTGCTGGTGCTGATTTGAATAAACTTGCTTCCATCAAAACGTTGTAATCCGTTGGCAGTACCTATCCAAAAAAAACCTTTCTCGTCCTGATAAAGACTAGTCACGTGATTACTGGCTAGCCCTATGCCATCATCGGTAGTAATGTGGGTAAAAGCAAACCTTTGCTGCGATCTTAACGCAGTTGATAAAAGCAATAAAATTATAAAAGGAAGTAAACCTCGCATGTCTGTGCTACAAATCTAATAATTGCACGCAACTAAAACCATAGGGCTGGTAAAACAAATATGGGTTATTTCAACCATTGTTTAACTAACCTCTGACTAATCAAACCTATCAAAGAAAAGCAAGTACAGGTTGCGAAAAAGACAATCATTCTTAAGCGTTTTAAGGCTTGGTCTCCCGGCGGCTAAGCTTTAAAAAGAATAACTTGCCAATTGAAAAAAATTAACTCATATGCCAGAGCTGCCCGATCTGCAAGTGTTTGCCAAAAATTTGAACAGGTTGTTTAAAGGCAGGCGTGTATTGCAAATAAAAGTTGTAAACGCAAAGAGCTTAAAAGACAATGAGGCTACATTAGAAGCAAACCTGAAAGGTCATACGCTTACTAATGTGTACAGGTCGGGAAAAGAACTGCGTTTTAAGTTTTCGAACCATGTATTGCTTGGAATGCACCTAATGCTCCATGGAAAGCTTTTTGAGTTTATTGGCAGCAATGACCACAAGCATACAATAGTCGAAATATATTTTGAAGGAAAAGGGCTGTCATTAACTGACTATCAAAGCAATGCTACTATAAAATTGAACCCGGAGGATAAGAAAGGAGTTGATGCTTTGTCAAATGAACTTGATTTTGAATATTTAAAAAAGGCTTTGCAATCAAGGTCAAACATAAAAACGCGGATAACTAGCCAGGATGTAATCAGAGGAATTGGTAATGCGTATGCAGATGAAATATTGTGGAAAGCAAGAATAGCGCCCGGCTCAGTTTCTAATAAAATTCCTGACGATAAAATTAAGGTGCTAGCAGCCGCGATAACAACAGTGATGCTAAGCGCGGAAAAACAAATTTTAAAAAAACATCCTGATATTATTGCCGGAGAGGTGCGGGATTTTCTCGAAATACATCATTCAAAAAAAGAAAAAAGCCCAACAGGAGCTGTTATAAAAGTTGATAAAAAAGGTGGTAGTACTTACTATACCGACGAGCAGGAATTATTTGTTTAATTGTGGCTGTCGTTACTGTTAGTGCCACCTTATAAACCGCCCAGCAGGTTTCTATTACCTTTGCTTTGTAAAACGTATTGCAAAGCCTGGCATTATCCGCAAAGCATGTACATTTTAAAAAAATCTGCTACCATTTATTCATGTCAAAAGTTGCAATTCAAAAAGAACCCTCAAAACTATCGGTACTAACTGCATTTGCAGCTTTGTACATTATCTGGGGCTCAACATATTTAAGCATTCGCATTGGTATTAAAAGCATTCCCCCTTTTTTTCTGGTAGGCACACGCTTTTTAATAGCAGGTGGCATTCTATATTTCTGGTGCTTATGTAAAGGCGAGAAAGCGCCGTCACTTAAAACAGCTTTCACCATTGGGTTAGGAGGCGTATTAATGTTGTTTATGGGTAATGGTGCTGTTTCTTACGCCGAGCAATATTTGCCCAGTGGCATCGCTGCCATTATCGTAGCTACGGTGCCGCTTTGGTTCGTTCTCCTCGACAAGAGTCAGTGGAAATACTATTTTTCAAACAAAAGAATTATTGCAGGCTTTCTTATTGGTTTTGCAGGAGTGCTATTATTATTTGCCGGAAAAGGATCAACAGATTTTTTAGGTGATCGAATGAAACTGACAGGCTTTATTGTATTACTGGTTGGTACGGTTGCATGGGCAACAGGGTCACTATATTCAAAATACAAAAAGGTAGACGCCTCAGTAACCATGAAGGCTGCTGTGCAAATGCTGGCGGCAGGAGTAGTATCGATAGGGGCCGGATTTATCGGCGGTGAACAACATCATACAACACTTGCACAAGTATCGGTGCAATCGATTGAAGCATTGCTTTACCTGATTGTTATGGGCTCATTAATTGGCTACATGTCTTATATATGGTTGCTAAGCGTACGCCCCGCTTCTGTAGTGGGCACGTACGCATACGTAAATCCCGTGGTGGCGGTATTTCTTGGCTGGCTGATAGCTGGTGAGCAAATAACAATACAACAAATAATTGCACTGGTAGTTATACTGGCAGGAGTAATCCTGGTAAACTTTGTACCCAGCCCCAAAAAAGTGATCCTTGTCAAAAAGCCGAAAGAAACGGTAAGGGTAAATTGAACTATAAATAGTGGGGTATAAGATTTAAAACAGCAGATAAGAGGTAATAAGAAGCAATAAGAATTACTGCGGAAGTAAACCCATTGTTTGCAAGCTTAACCAGGTATAGACGTCCTTTTGTGTTTTTAATATTTTCAACACTAAAAAAGAAAAAATGCGAAATACCACAGTACTTAAACCGGCCGCTAAAAAATAAAATGGCTTTAATAACAAAAATAATGACTATTGAAAAAGCCGCGGTATTTAATTGAAGAGCCACAAATAAAAAATAAAACATAAGATACTTACGCGTTCTGTAAAATAAACAGAATAATTAATAAATGATACAATTTTGGATGAATAAAAAAGCCGGTGTCCCTTGCACTCTAATGTAGCAAACTGACACCGGCAGGTTCACGCAAAAAAACTATTGTACTATTACGTTAGTAACGTAAGTAGCGTCTTTTGCTTGTAAAGCAATCCTGTAGATGCCTGCTACTACTTTTGTCGCCAGAGGAATAATTTTATTTACTACTGCCCCATCATGTGCAAAATTTATTGCCTGTATTAGCTGGCCATTACTGTTCAATACAGAGAGGCGATAGTTACCTGCTTTTATTCCGCTTAAACTTACATTTAAGCTACTGCCGGCATAAGTGGCAGTAAAACTATTTTTCAGGCTGGTAACATTGATCGTTAACACACTACTGTATATTAATCTGCCTCTTTCATCAATAATCAACCGGTAATAATTGACCCCTGCTGCAGGGTTCGGGTCTTTGACGTTATATGACGTAGAAGTGGAGAGGTTAGTTGCCTTTACTGTGTTAATGGTAGTAAAATGTATACCGTCTGCAGAGCGTTGTACTTCGTATTGGTCTATGCTGTTTTCCTCTGCCACGTTCCAGCCAATAGCTACTTCACTACCCAATTTTGTAGCTTTAAAATCTACCAGTTTAACAGCCAGCAAATTTAAAGAAGAGTAGGTAAAAAACTTAGTTGGGTTGTAGGCGTTGTAACCGGTTGTACGATTAGCAGCAGCGTCGCGTGCCGTGCGAGAAACAGTTGCTGACGTGTCGCCTATACCCTCTGTAGAACGGTAGCAGTTAGCGCCGATATAAGTGCCCAAAAAATTTAAATTGACGGTTGATCCGGCAGAAATACCAAGGTCGGTTTTGGCAAAACTTGCAGTATAGGCACGTGCATTGTTTACCCCTGTAGGTGTAGTCGTAAAAGAGGTTCCTTTCAAAAGAAAACCGTAAAACCAATAAAGTACCTCGCCACCATTCTTATCAAATGCAACCGCAGCATCAGGTTGAAAATTGGCTGGAAAGTTTACAATAGACTGTTGGGTTTCTGTATTGTAACCGGTGGTTGCGCGCATGTATACGTCTGTATTGCCGCCACTCCCGCCAGTAGTACTAACGCCGCCCGGCTGACCATCAATATAAATAACGATTATGCTGTCAAACAAGCCGGGACCTTTGGCAAAAGTAAAAAACAAAGAATCGGTTGTACTGGTAATGTTGATTGTACCTAAGCCAACAGCGCCACCAAAGTCCGATTTGCCATTGCCGCCATAACTGGATGTCTGGCCAAATGATGCAACGAATAACAACGAAAAAAAAGCGGTAACAAGTAGATGTCTTTTCATTTTTTTATCTGGTTTTATTTTGTTGGTAATTTAAGGCAATAGTTTGATTATCATTGGAAGTTTTGCTAAAAAAGCCATATTAATTTTTGTGGGTTTTACTGGTTTTATGCCTACTTTAAGTTGCTTTACAACAATGTTAAAACAAAGGTGGGCGGCGAACTAACTTTTGAAGAAATTAGGTGAAGAGTAATTTATGTAGCAGTTGAAGCGTGTTGATATTCAGCCTTTGCTGTAATATCAAAAGTGTCTAATAAAACATTTCTGGCGAATGTGCAACAAGCGCAAATAGTAGTGTATGTTAAATAAGAATTTGTACATTCAAGCCTTATTAATGTAAAAATGATATGGCAATAAAAAAGTCGTTTTTATGTAAGCGTATTTTAACTATTGCATTTGCTGCTGTCTTGTGTTTCTTTGAATCAAATGCTGAATGTCAAGCTAAGACTGTTAAGGAAGTTATCTATAATACAATTGCCGGCGTAAAGCCGCGCAACATTATCTATATTCTTTCCGACGATCACCGGTATGATTTTATGGGTTTTACAGGACGGGTTCCAGGGTTACAAACACCCAATATGGATCGTCTTGCCAAAGAAGGTGCATACTTAAAAAACGCCTTTGTTACCACGTCTTTATGCTCTCCTAGCCGGGCATCTATTTTAACTGGTCAGTATGCTCATACCCATACTGTTGTTGACAACCAATCTCCTGCTCCGGCCAGCCTTATCTATTTTCCACAATACCTGCAGAAGATTGGTTATCAAACCAGCTTCTTTGGCAAATGGCACATGGGCGGCGAAACAGATGCTCCTCGTCCTGGCTTTAATAAATGGGTAAGCTTTCGGGGCCAGGGAGTTTACTACAACCCTTTGCTTAACATAGACGGGCAACACATACAATATAAAGACAGTGCTTATATCACCGATTTGCTAACTGATCTTTCTATCGACTGGCTCAAAAAACGTGACAAGAGCAAACCTTTCTTTCTGTATTTGTCGCACAAAGCAGTACATGAAAGAGAAGCGCCGGCAAAACGCGATGTTGACAGATACAAATATCTTTCTTTTCAATATCCTGTGTCTATGTATACAACTGCTACTGCCAGCAGCAAAAGGTATACAAGAGGAAGCCAGCCGGATCTAACCTCATATACATTTAATAACCAGGACATACCCAACTGGGTTCGGGCGCAACGGTATAGCTGGCATGGCGTAGACTATATGTACAATGGAAGTATTGAGTTCGATGAGTTTTACCAAAGGTACCTTGAAACTTTAATGGGTGTTGATAACAGCATTGGCCGCATCTTAGACTATTTAAAGGAAAACGGACTAGATAAAGAAACACTTGTGGTGTATATGGGTGATAATGGATTTGCGTTTGGAGAGCACGGGCTGATTGATAAACGGCAAGCTTTTGAAGAGTCGATGCGCGTTCCTTTACTAGCAAGATGTCCGGACGTTATTAAACCGGGAACCGTGGTAAACGAGATGGTGCTGAACTTAGATATTGCACCCACATTTTTAGAAATGGCAGGGATAAGTAAGCCTAAACAAATGGAAGGTAACTCGTTTTTGCCGCTCTTGCAAAACAAGCAGGTGCCATGGCGCGACAGGATATTTTACGAGTATTATTGGGAAAACGCTTTTCCTCAGACACCTACCCAATATGCAGTGCGTACCGACCAATATAAGTTCATTCGCACGCAAGGTATTTGGGATATAGATCAGTTGTACGACATACAAAAAGATCCTTTTGAGGTAAATAATTTAATACGAAGTCCGCAGCACCAGGCGGTGGCCGGGCAGTTAAACAAAGAGTTGTGGGACTGGCTTGAAAAGACCAACGGGCTGCAGATTCCTTTGAAAACAATAAGTGAAAAAAAATCAGATCATTTGTATAAGGGCACATGGTAGCACTTTATTACCTCGTCGCCTTTCGGCTGCTACTTCTTCTTTAAGTACTGTTAATCTGAGTCGATTTTGTTCAAGCATTTCCCTGATAAAGTTGCTGCACATCTTACCACAACTATTATTTATTGTAAATGTTGTTGCAAGCGTTCATCCTGTATGCAGAGAAATGCAACCCTTTTGGTGACACTGCTTGAACGAAAAAATGAGCTAACCCTTCCCGCCTTATTTCAACCCCTTTCAGACAGCAAACCTGTTAAACAGCATCAGTTAAATCAATCTGATTTATGCAGCAAAAAGAAGACGCAATAACAACAATAGCAGACCGTTTACCTTAAACCACTAGTATTGTTTTATTCTAAATTTTATGTTGCTACCGTACTGTTCAAAAAAAGTAGAAGTCACAGCTTTGCGTGATCTCATTATTATTTCTGTCGTTGGTGCAATACTTACCCTGCTTGGTATAGTAAATGACTGGACGGAGCCATTTGTAATTTTTCTTTACAAAAGACCAAACGCCATTTACAATTACATAATGGTGAGCATGTTTTTTACCAGCGTGCTGTTTTTGTTGTATGCCTTTCGCAGAAACAAAGAAAACCGCCTGATTATTCAACAACAATATCAGACCGAAGCGCACTTACAAAAAACTCAGGAGCACCTCAATGTGCTACTGGCTTCCACATCAAACATTGTATTTAATACCATTGCTTCCGGCGAGTATGATATCCTTTATTTAAGCGACAACGTTACTGCGATACTCGGCTACTCGAAAGATGAATACAAAGAGCGCTATTGGTGGAGACACAACTTGCACCCCGATGATGCAGCGGGAGTTAACTGGCAATTATCGAAGTTATTTCTTCATGGTACCGCTTCATTCGATTACAGGTTTAAACATAAGAATGGCAACTGGATCTGGATGAATACAGACTGCAAAATAATGTGCGATGCCAACGGAAAGCCTGCAGAGGTTGTTGGCACATGGCGAAATATTACTGCAGAAAAGATAAAGCAGGAAGCAATCAGAATAAATAATGAAAGGTTTGAATTTGCCTATAAGGCAACAAAAGACATTTTGTACGATTGGAACCTAACCACAAACGGCCGCTGGTTCAGCGAACAACTGTTTCGTTCGTACGGTTATGACAAGGCCAATACTAATACAACCATCGATTGGTGGAGTTCGCGGGTACATGCTGACGACTACGACGAAACAATAGACTCGATCACCACTGCAATAAAAGGAAAACAGGATACGTGGGTAAAAGAATACAGGTTTCGGAGAGCTGATGGAACCTATGCAAATGTATTTGATCGTGGAATAATGGTCTATTCTGAGCAACGGATACCGCTAAGAATGGTTGGCTCAATGGCAGACATTTCAGTTTTGAAAGAGACTGAAGCTGAATTGAGAATCGCAAAAGAAAAAGCAGAAGAATCGGTAAGATTTAAGAGTGAGTTTTTAGCAAACATGAGTCATGAAATAAGAACACCTCTAAATGGTATCATTGGCATGACGGAACTGACTCTTGACACTAATATTGACAGCCAGCAAAAGCGTTACCTCGAAAACATAAAAACTTCGTCTGAAACCCTATTAAGCCTGATCAATGACATTCTTGACTTTTCTAAAATCAATGCCGGAAAACTTGCGCTAGCCCCCGTTAACTTTGCGCTCCGGGATGAAATATCGAAATCACTACAGGTGCTTGGTCTAAAGGCTTCATCAAAAAATCTTGAATTTATTTTTCAGCTAAAACCAGATGTACCTGACTTGTTTTTCGGCGATATACTTCGGCTGCAACAAATCATCGTAAACCTTACAGGTAATGCAATAAAATTTACCGACCACGGCGAAGTAATTGTCAAGGTTGAACTGCATTCAAAAGATAAAGAAGGGGTAGTATTATTAATATCTGTGTCAGACACCGGCATAGGTATAGCAGCAGATAAGCTGGGTTCTGTTTTCCACGAGTTTTCGCAGGCGGATAGCTCTACCACCAGAAGATACGGCGGTACCGGTTTGGGTCTTGCCATTACGAAAAAACTGGTGGACATGCTCGGTGGAGAAATTTGGGCCGAAAGTGAAGTAAATAGAGGGAGTATTTTTAGGTTCACTGTACCATTACAAACGCAGTTGGGAGAACGGCCGCGTTTGATAGAACATCCGCAAATGGAAGGAACCAGGGTGTTGATTGCAGAAGAAAACCAAGCGGGAAGAGCGTACATAGAAGAAATGATTACACAATTTCGCATGTCTCCGGTAGCAGTTGGGTCAGGTGAAGAAGCAATCGTTGCGTTGAAACGTGCGGTCAACGAACACAACCCTTATTTGCTTGTGTTGCTGAGTTTGTCATTATCGAAAAAACTGGATGGCTTTGATGTAATAGAACAAATAAAAAGTGATGCAGTTTTAAAAGATACGTCAATCATCGTTATATCGAGATCGTACAAAGCCAGTGACCGCGAGCAGTGCGAGCAGTTGGGTATTAGCCATTTCTTCACGAAACCTTTCAGCCCGTCAGATTTATTTGATGGTATATGCAATGCATTACTGTTACAAAGACTAATGCCAAAGGCAGTTTTATCAGACGAAAATAAAGCTGCTGCCCCTGTTGTTTCAGCAGGCTCACGGCTAAAAGTTTTGCTTGCAGAAGATAACCAGATCAACCAGGAAGTAGCTTACAATATGCTAATTAAAGGTGGCAATCAGGTAACAATTGCAAGCAATGGTAAAGAAGCAGTAGATGCAATGTTGAAGGAAGATTTCGACGTGGTATTTATGGATGTGCAAATGCCGTTAATGAATGGGTATGAGGCAACGGAAAAAATTCGTAACATAGAATCATGCACAGGCAGACATACGCCAATAATTGGTTTAACAGCAAATGCAATGGTCGGCGATAAAGACAAATGTTTGCAGGCCGGCATGGATGATTATGTAAGCAAACCGATGCGAAAAGATGACATAGTGAAAGCTATTCAGCGTGTTACAGGTTGTGAGAACCAGGTTGGAAAGATGAGGGAAGTGAAAGAAACCAAGGCGAGGCCACTAATAAATGCTGAAGCTATGCTGGAAAGGCTGGATGGTGACCATGCAGTTTTTGAAGGTTTCATGAAAGCTTTTGCAACACAGGCTAATCTTTCTTACCAAATGCTTGTTGATGCTGTTAACCGCAGACATGCAGGCGACATTATTTTCACAGCCCACAACTTGAGAGGGCTGGTGCTGAATGTAGAAATGTATAAGGTGGCAGACATAACTATAAAAATGGAGGAAATGGTACATGAAAATAAGTTGGATGGACTGCCTCTATATGTCGATACAATTGAAAATGAGTTAGCCGATGCTTTAAGCCTGCTAAACTGCACGGCTTTATCTAATGAATACTGCTAATGTACACCCCTTATAAAGTCTGCTAATCTTGCAACTCCTGGTGTTATTTCACCGGGAGTTTTTTTTGCAGATTATCATTGCTGTTTCTAAAACCAATGTTTTATTGAGCTGCTGGTCCAATTACAGATACAACAAGAGTATTTTTAATTGCCAAAATGAAGAAGCAGGTGTCTGTTTTTTTTCAGCACCAATGTTTTAGAAAGGTCTTCTCTTGCAGAGAAGCATCTGCCAGCAGCATTTGCAGTATGCTTACGTTTTTTACCCAGGTGAATGTTTGAAAGACCTGATTTTTTTTTTAACTTGTTGTACAGAATACTTAACATACCGGTAATATCATTATGTTGATGTGAGCAACTGACTGCATAACTTGCCGCTTTTTATTTATCTAACCAAACTAAACTGCTGTAGATGTGTAAAATTTACTTTTCTCCGCGCTGGTTAAAAATATCTTTAGCCGCATTGATTGCCTTTATTTGTTTCTCAGCTCCAGGTGATGTTTTTGCCAGAGTAGGGTGTGGATTTGACCCATTAGAAAATCCTCCTCAAACAGTTCGTGGCACTGTTAAAGATGCCAGTAATGGAAAGCCTTTGTCAGGAGCAACAGTAAATGTAAAAGGGGGGTCGCAAGGCACCGCTACCGATGCTAATGGCACCTTTACAATTGTGCTGCCTGACAATAGAAGTGTACTTGTTGTTACTTACGTTGGTTATGTTACCCAGGAGATGGTACCTGCCGCAACAGGTAGTATTGAAATCTCCTTATTGCCAAATTCTGCCGAGCTAAACCAGGTGGTAGTTGTCGGCTATGGCACACAAAACAAGAGAGATGTGACAGGCGCGGTAAAATCTATAAAAAGTGAGGCTTTCAACAGGGGTATTATTAATTCTCCCCAACAACTGCTTCAAGGAAAAGTCGCTGGTGTCAACGTTACTTCCGCCAGCGGCGAGCCGGGGGCAGTGCAGGGAATTACGATTAGGGGACCCGGAGGAGTAAGAACCGGAAGTACACCTTTGTTTGTAGTAGATGGTCTGCCTTTAGACAATTCTAGTACAGGAGGCGGTGATCCTTTAAATTTTATCAATCCGCAGGATATAGAATCGATCGACGTGCTAAAAGATGCTTCGGCCACTGCCATTTATGGTTCAAGAGGAGCAAACGGGGTAATTATTATAACGACCAAAAGAGGAAAAGCCGGTGTATCTACACTGGGCCTTTCAACCAGTTTAGGTGTCTCTAATATCGCCAAAGCTTTACCTGTGCTTACGGCTGACCAGTTTCGTACCGAGGTTCCTAAACTAGGAGGCACATTAGACGACAAAGGGGGTTCTACCAATTGGCAAAAACAAATTACCAGAAC
>JALYZZ010000348.1 GCA_030948675.1 Bacteroidota bacterium
CAGCTTAGAGATCGGAGCGAACTTCATTTGTCTTTTTACACACCCATATTGAATACTGTTATTTCTGCACGAGAGCCAAAACGAAATGGAAGCGTTGTGGTTCCAAAGCCCCTTGAAAGGTATAAATAGGGCGGTTTCTCGTTATACCACCCTTTTAAATAATTGCCAGCCATTGGCGGCAATATATGCGCAAAACCAAAAACACATAATTGACCTCCATGCACATGACCAGCAAAAATGTATTGAATACTAAGCTTTTTTTCGTTGCTGCGTAATGCATTTATTTGCTCTATTTCTTCTAGAATTTTTTCCTGCTGCAAAGGGCTATGTAAAAGCATTATGTGACTTTCCTCTGTACCAATATTTTTTATTGCGTTTAAAAACGATGGATTTCCATTGATAAAATCGTCCACTCCTGTCACCATTAACCGCTTGCCTCGAATTAAAAACACTTTCGACTCATTTAACAACAAGTCGCAGTTACTATTTTCATATAACTTTTTATAGGTGTTCATCTTAACCCGGTTTTTGTGATCATGGTTGCCCATGATGGCAACCTTAGGAATGGAATATTTCAACATGCTAAAAAATTCTTTTGCGGGCGCATATATTCCATCTTCGTCAATCACATCTCCTGAAATTAAAATAAGGTCAGGTTCGATCTCTTTTATTTTGCGGGCAAGCCTCCTTGCGGAAGCATTAAGAAATTTTTTAAAATGGAGATCGGTCAAGAACAAGAGTTTCAGTTTTTCTTTAGCATCCTTCTTTCCTATTTGAAAAGTCTTTACTTCAAAAAAATACCTTTCTAAAAACAAAGCATCAAGAATTCCTATACCTATGCCTGCAAAGGCGGCTATTAATAGTTTCCTCCTGGTATTACGGGTCATGGTAATTCTTTTCGGTCGGATGCGTGAGAAGGTAGTAGCAATATACGAAAAACAAGTGGCACACTTATTTACGCAGTATGCATTATTCTACAACTATGAAAAGTTCAAAAAGAGCGACAATGAATTACAAGCCAATACAAGAAAAAACAATTGTTATTACCGGGGCATCAAGTGGTGCAGGGCGGGCTACTGCTATCGAATTTGCCCGGCATGGAGCAAAAATTGTATTGGCAGCGCGAAATATGGAGGCGCTGGATGAAGTAGAGGCAATATGCCGCGAAATGGGAGCCTTGGCCCTTGCCGTTCAAACAGATGTAACCGATGCAGAAGCTGTAAGGCAACTTGCTGCCACAGCGGCAGAATTTGGAGGTTCAATAGATGTGTGGGTAAATAATGCAGGGGTGCTAGCAGCAGGAGGTTTTACAGAAACACCCATTGGGGTGCACGACCAGGTAATCAGGACAAATTTAATGGGGTATATTCATGGTGCACATGCTGTAATGCCTTATTTTAAAAATCAACGTTATGGGGTTTTAATCAACAATATTTCTGTAGGCGGCTTCTTTCCTGTGCCTTATGGCGTTGGATACTCTGCAAGTAAGTTTGGACTGCGAGGCTTCTCCGAAGCGCTGCGCGGTGAACTTGTTCAATATGAAAATGTCCACATTTGTGACATTTTTCCTGCTTTTCTAGATACTCCCGGCATTCAGCACGCGGCTAATTACTCTGGAAAAATGCTTCGGCCGGCTCCTCCTGTTTACGACCCGCAGAAAGTGGGGCGCGCCATTGTTTCTGCGGCGCAGCGTCCCAAAAAATCTGTTACAATTGGTAGTGTGACATATCTTTTAAGATTTGCACACGCTGTATTTCCAGGCATTTCAAGAAACATAACTACCAGGGTAATGAACAAATATCTTGAAAACGCAAGTCCCACTCCTGAAACCAGTGGCAATTTGTTTGTACCTGCCACATTTGGTACAAGCATCCATGGAGGATGGAAACTGACTACAGATAAATCGATCCAAAAGAAAAATCTTATTGCGTCAATTGCTATAACAGGGATAGCGGCGGGTTTGGTAATTTTTGGGATAATAAAGACTAAAAAAAATTCGTGGTAGCCATGAGCTTTGGCAAAGAATGTTTTTAAACAAGTAATAGACGAGAGACTATTAAAGGAAACAATAAAAAACCAAGGTTAATAGCGATTAATTTCTTACAAAGAAAACTACAGGAAACACCATCAGCAGACATGATGTGCACGGTAGGGAAAATAAAAACTAATTATTTAAAACATATTCTTGTTTTTAACAGTTTTGTCCGGTTTTTCTTACTAATTTACAGCATGCTTAGGATTAGATCGGTACTAAAAATTAGATTTTCAACCTTTAAAAGTATTATATGAGTGTGAAAGATGTTTTGTCGATTGTATTTGGCCTTAACCAGCCTGAGTTGATTCCAATACCTGTAGAAAATAATAACAATCAACAGAGAAGATAAATTTAAAATTTTGTTACAAACTAAAATAAGCCTCACATAGTGAGGCTTATTTTTTATGTCGGATTAACACCAAACTTAATCCAAAAGATGATACTTAGTCGTAATAAATAACTCTTTCAACTTTACATCGTATTAGTCAACCCTGGTTACTACTACATTTTCAACCAGCTTTTGCACGCTATTAATTTTAAACGTTTGCGTTTCTGTTTTTCCCTTTGATGCTAGTATCATTTTAAGGCTGGCACCATTGCCTTCGCTTACATCAATTTGAAACTTTTTTGAAAAATTCTTTTGATTGAATCTGTCTTTGTACAGTAAGTTTCCAACTTCGTCTTCAAGTGTTATATAGACATCTTCCTGTTGCGAATTCTGAATGTCTAACTGAAACACGGGCTGCTCCTGGAACTTACCAACGTATTTAAGCTCATACGCCGACTCTTTACCCGCCTTCTTGTTTGCTGCATTTGCAGAATTGCTAAATAATACCAGAACAAAAACTACAGAAGAAATAATAGCTTTAATGTTCCTGCTTGTAAATTGCTTTTTCATGTTTTTCTATTTAGGTTAAAAAAAAATTTAACGGCAACAATGTAGAATGGAAAGCAATGTTGAGCAGGCAATGTCAGAAGGAGTGTAAGAGACTATTTAAAAATAAAGACAGCTCTTTACTAAATCGCCTGAATCAAAAGTAGTATGA
>JALYZZ010000374.1 GCA_030948675.1 Bacteroidota bacterium
CCATACGGCAATAGAAATTGCCCTTCGTCACCCGGAAAAAATTGGTAAAATAATTTTAGCTTCTGCTTTTTATAAAAGGAGTGCAGCGGTGCAGCAATTTTGGGATGGCTTTGAAGGAGCCACATTAGACGTGATGCCCCAGGTATTGAAAGATGGATATTTATTAGCTAATAACGATCCCGCAGGTCTTTTAAATATGTTTAATAAAGACGTGCTTAGGATGAAGGGTTTTAAAGGTTGGACTGACGAGCAAATGCAATCAATAAAAGCACCCACATTAGTTATAAACGGTAGTACTGACATTGGCAGCTTAGAGCACGCAATTGAAATGTACCGCATTATTCCGGAAAGCCAACTTGCCATCTTGCCCGGTGGACATGGAGATTACCTGGGAGCAATAGAGGCAATACAGAATGGTGAGTGGACACAATCTTATACCGCTGATTTGATTGAAGAATTTCTGGACAAGTAATAAAAAAGAGTGTTGGTGGAGAAATAGTATCCACATTCCAAATGTTTGTAGTCGATGCAGATTAATCCTGCTACGCGAAACAATGGAACGACTGCAAAAAAGACCTGCACCGGCGGAAAGACTAATGACGGTAGAAGACTTTGGCACTGTTTTTTACCTGTCTTAAATATAAAAAAAAAGAGCAATTATGAACTCAAAGACAAAAGGGATTATAGGTGCCTTAGCAATTGCTGCTTTGGGCGCTGTTGTAGCAGGATTATTTTTTACTGACGAAGGCAGGAAGACAAGTAAAAAGCTGGCTAAGAAAACCAGGAAATTGAGAAATAAGACGCTACAGCAGGCGGGTGAATTTAAAGTAGCTGTTGGCAGGAAGTACGAGACGGTGAAACAGGCTGCAAGCGATATAATAGATGAAGGAATGGAAAAAGTATCGAATATTGGTAGTGCAGAATAAGCAGCTTAAAGTACCGGAAGGCCTGTCAGTTTTGTTAATTGACAGGCCTTTTTGTTTTCGGTTGCCGTTACAACAATACACTTATTTATTTCTTGCTAATTTGCTGCTACGCAGGAATTCCGTATTTACTCGCCATTCCCCAAATTGCTTTAAAGGAGACCCATGCAGTACGAAGAAAAATGACATTATCTGTGTGGAAGGTTTCTGGGGATAGGAAGACAATATCCAGCAGGACAAAAAGAGATACTTGCGATATCAATGATCCATCATCCAATGCCCGTTACTATAATCAGCTACCTTTTTTCTTCGATTAAAAAGCGACGGGAACAATTAACTTCGATATAAACAGTGCTGTGGGTATAGCTCAATAAATATTTTATGGCAACAGAAAAATTTTCAGAAGGTCAGCAAGGGGAGGCATTAGATCGTGTTGACGGCAGGCAAAAAGTAACGGGTGCAGCAAAGTATTCGGCAGATCACATAATACCAGGATTGACACATGCAGTATTGGTTGAAAGCACCATAGCAAAAGGCCACATCAAAAACATTGATACAAAAAAAGCTGAAAGCGCACCCGGTGTTCTTGCTGTAATTTATCACGGCAATGCGCCTGCAATACCCGGTTATGAAACCGGTGGCAATCCTGCCAAACCTGCTACGGGAGGTGAACCTTTTAGAGTATTTCAAAACGATCAGATCTATTTTGCAGGTCAACCTGTTGCGATTGTTATTGCGGATACTTACGAGCGTGCAATGTATGCTGCCAGATTAGTTAAAATTACCTATAATAGAGATGAGCATCATACCACTGTAGAAGGCAATAAAGACAAAGCAGTTGTACCAAAAGGCCCGCGCTACGCCGACTATGTAAGAGGTGAAGCCGATGCATATAAGAATGCAGCCATTAAAATAGAAGCGGAATATATTATTCCTGTAGAAGTGCATAACCCAATGGAGCTTCATGCTACAACTGCTTTTTGGAATGGAGCCGATAAGGTGACGGTGTATGACAAAACGCAGGGTGTAAAATCGACCCAACGAAGCATTATGGATGCTTTTAAGCTGAAAGAGCAAAACGTACAGGTAAATGCAGATTTTGTCGGAGGAGGCTTTGGCTCCGGGTTGCGCACGTGGCCACATGTGATAGCTGCGGTTTTGGCTGCGAAAAAAATAAATAAACCCGTTAAGCTCGTATTAACCCGTTCGCAAATGTTTACTATGGTTGGTTACCGGCCCTATTCGTGGCAAAAAATAGGTTTAGGCGCTACGGCTTCTGGAGTGCTTACCGGGCTTACACATGAAGCTATTTCTGAAACTTCTACTTATGAAGAGTTTACTGACAGAACGGTAGATATTTCTAAGGTCATGTATGCCTGCCCAAACGTAAATACGAGGTATAAGATCGTTGCTCTGGATAAGAGTACACCTACCTGGATGCGAGGCCCGGGAGAAGCTACAGGCGCTTATGCATTGGAATGCGCAATGGATGAGCTGTCGTATGCTTTAAACATTGACCCGATTGAATTAAGGTTAAGCAATCATGCAGATGTTGATCCGGTGCGTAACCTTCCCTGGTCGAGTAAGTATTTAAAAGAATGTTACCAAAAAGGAGCGGAAGCAATTGGATGGAATAAACGAAGTCCAAAGCCGAATTTAATGCACGACGGTGAATGGCAACTAGGATATGGAATGGGAGCTGGCAACTTTAACGCCAACCGTGGGAGGGCAACAGTTAAGGCAAGTTTATTAGCAGATGGTTCATTGGTATTGCAAAGTGCAGTAAGCGACAG